>NZ_JBEXLC010000015.1:0-84679 GCF_040609795.1 Nocardia sp. NPDC004604 | reverse complement strand
GAGATGGCCTCCTACGCGCTGTCCGAGCGTGAGGCGGGCTCCGATGCCGCCAGCATGCGCACCCGCGCCAAGCAGGACGGCGACGACTGGGTCATCAACGGCTCCAAGTGCTGGATCACCAACGGCGGCAAGTCCTCCTGGTACACCGTGATGGCGGTGACCGACGCGGACAAGGGTGCCAACGGCATTTCGGCGTTCCTGGTGCACAAGGACGACGAGGGCTTCGTGGTCGGCCCGCTCGAGCACAAGCTCGGCATCAAGGGATCGCCGACTGCCGAACTGTATTTCGAGAACTGCCGGGTGCCGGGTGATCGGATCGTCGGCGCGCCGGGCACCGGTTTCAAGACCGCGCTGCAGACCCTCGATCACACCCGCCCGACCATCGGCGCGCAGGCCGTCGGCATCGCGCAGGGCGCGCTGGACGCCGCGATCGCGTACACCAAGGACCGCAAGCAGTTCGGCACCGCGATCGCCGACTTCCAGAACACCCAGTTCATGCTCGCCGATATGGCGATGAAGATCGAGGCCGCCCGCCTCATGGTCTACACCTCGGCCGCCCGTGCCGAGCGTGGCGAGAAGAACCTCGGCTTCATCTCCGCCGCTGCCAAGTGCTTCGCCTCGGATGTGGCCATGGAGGTCACCACCAATGCCGTGCAGCTCTTCGGCGGCGCGGGCTACACCACCGACTTCCCGGTGGAGCGGATGATGCGCGACGCGAAGATCACCCAGATCTACGAGGGCACCAACCAGATCCAGCGCGTCGTCATGTCGCGCGCGCTGCTGCGGGGCTGACGGCTCAATCCGACCGGGTGTTCCGAATTCTTCCGAATATGGAACACCCGGTCTTTTTTATGCCCTCGAAACCCCCAATATTTTGGGGCACGGTCTTGCGTCTAAATAATTTCGAAGCCGTTCGGTTGTTTGTTCGTGTCCACAGCAGCAGCGATTCGATACATGGCATCGCGGATAAAGAGTTGCGAAATAGGTCACGGGCCGATTCGGCCGGAATTCACTGGAAATTGGCGCAGCCTCATACGCTGGCCTGCGATGCGCTGAGCACGGTCTTCGTAGTTATGTCGGATCTGATCGGCGAATCGTTACGCTTTCTTGCACCCTACTTTGTGTAAAAGTTGCCCAAGGAATTCGGGCGCTTCGTTACCTATTTAACTAGCTATCATTGGGGGATACTCTATTTCGTAAACAATGCGAGGTGGGGTCATGATCAAGATCGTAATTGGGCCGCGGTCGGGGATGAATTGGGTCCCGCTGTCCATGACCGAAATGTCATGTCCATTCGCGAGAAGCGCGCTGGGTATGGTCCGAATGTGGGCCGAGGACCATTTGACGGCCGATAACCAGGAGTTGGGTCGCGATGGGGCGGTCTGTCGATATGTCGCACCGTCCATGCGCCGAGACCTGATGCGCGCCGGCCGGATACCCGGCGCGCATCCGTGGCCGTCATTCGTTCGGCTGGTGCCTTCCGATGCGATGGAGCCGAGGCTGACCGCGGGGCCGACCGCGGATGTCGAGGCGTATCCGCTCGAACCGGAGGAGGTAGAGATCGAAGCGCTCGCCCGCACCAACGGAAAACCGGTGCCCGCCGGACCGCATCGAAGCGACTGATCCGGGCGGTTCGTCATGGCGCACGGCTGGTCGCCCGCCAAGGCCAGGGCTCCCAGGATGCAGGTTTTCCCGCTCTCACCAGCGCAGCTGGGCATGTGGTACGCCCAGCAGCTGGATCCCGATGTACCGCTCTACGAGGCGCAGTACATCGAGATGTGCGGGCCGCTCGATATCGAGCTGCTGATCCGGGCGGGCTGTCGGGCCGCGCGCGAGTTCGAATCCGGTGTGCTGCGGTTGATCGAGCTGGATGGTCGGCCCTATCAGGTCGTCGACCACCGGATCGAGACCGAGGTCGGGTATCTGGACTTCCGGTCCGCAGCCGATCCGGATGCCGAGGCGCTGCGCTGGATGCGCGCCGATGTGGTCGCGCCGATCGATCTGCTCGGCGATCGGCTCGGGGTATCGACGCTGCTGCGGGTCGGTGCCGACCGGGTGCTGTGGTACACGCGGGTACATCACATCGTTACGGACGGCTTCGGCTCGATGAG
Organism: Nocardia sp. NPDC004604; assembly: GCF_040609795.1. Classification (NCBI taxonomy): domain Bacteria; kingdom Bacillati; phylum Actinomycetota; class Actinomycetes; order Mycobacteriales; family Nocardiaceae; genus Nocardia; species Nocardia sp. NPDC004604. The sequence goes on along the minus strand of NZ_JBEXLC010000015.1, from coordinate 82,568 downwards.
CGGACTGTATCGCATTGCGCAGCTGTACAACTCGGAGCTGGCGGGTGTCGAGCCGCCGCCCGCGACGGCGTCGAGCCTGCGCGAGGTGCACGAATCCGAGATGAGCTATCGCACCTCGACGCGGTTCGCGGCCGATGCCGCGTACTGGTCCGAGCGAATGGCTGGTATGCCGCGGCGGTGCAGTCTGGTGGACGCGGTGGCGCCAGCGCATGCGCTCGGGCGTCAGCATCGGATCGAGCTTTCGGAGCTGACGACCCACCGGATCGATACCGCGGCAGCACGTTTCGGCGTCGGATCGCCCGCACTGGCCATGGCGGCGCTGGCGGTGTACTACGCGCGCACGACCGGTCAGCGGGATGTGGTGCTGAGCCTGCCGGTCTCCGGTCGGACCACCGCGATGCTGCGGCGTTCGGGCGGCATGCTGGCCAATGTGGTGCCGTTGCGGATCGAGGTCACCGATCGCAGCACGGTCGCCGATATCGTCGGGTCGGTGCGGCTCGAGCTATCGGGGGCGCTGCGGCACCAGCGGTATCGGCACGAGGAGATCCGGAACGGTACGGGCGATTCCGATGATGTCGTACCCGGGCGGGGATTCGTCGGACCGGTTTTCAACATCATGGTGTTCCCGACCGAGGTCGATTTCACCGGTGTCCGAACCACCCTGCACGTGCTGACCTCGGGCCCGATCGAGGACCTGTTCGTCAACCTGTACCAGCACGGCGCGCACAGCCCGATCCACGTCGATTTCACCGCCAATCCGGAACTGTACGACGCGGATTCGCTGGCCCGGCACCATCATCGGTTCATCGGGCTGTTCGAATCGATGCTCGTGGCCGCACCGGATACGCCGGTTCGCGATCTCGACTACTTCCTCGACGACGAGCGATACCTGAACGGTGCGGTGTGCGGGCCGCGGGCTCTGGCGGCGCGGACGTTGCCCGAGGTGCTGGCGGCGGGACTGCGCGCCGCGGGATCCGATGCGGCCGCGGTGGTCTGTGGCGATCGGACGCTGTCCTATGGCGAACTCGATCTACTGTCGAATCGGCTGGCGGGCAGGCTGATCGGGCTCGGTGCCGGTGCGGAGGTGCCGGTGTTGGTCGCGCTGCCTCGATCGATGGAATCGGTGCTGGCGCTCTGGGGGGTGGCGCGATCGGGTGCGGCGTTCGTGCCGATCGGTGCCGGGAATCCGCGTGCGCGGGTGTCGCAGATGGCGGCGGAATGCGGTGCGCGGCTGGGAATTACCATGTCGGCGCTGGTTTCCGAGTTGCCCGACGAGGTGACTTGGCTGGTGCTCGATGACTCGAATATTGCCGAGTCCGCGCAACCCGGGCATGCCCGAGCCGTGCGGGCAGAGCAGGCCGCCTACGTGGTATTCACTTCGGGGTCGACCGGCGTGCCGAAGGGGGTTGTGGTCACCCATACCGGGTTGACGGGACTTGTTGCCGCAGCTGCTGATTCGTCCGGGGCCGGACCGGGGTCGCGGGTCCTGCATTGTCTGAATCCGAGTTTCGACGCCTCGCTGCTGGAGTTGCTCGGCGCCTTCTCGGTCGGTGCGACACTTGTGGTGGCGGAGGGGGATCACACGGCCGGAGGTGAGCTGGCGCGGCTGGTCCGCGACTTCGGCGTGACGCAGATGTATTCGACGCCAGCGGTATTGGCGACCCTGCCCGCTGGTTCGTTGGACGGGGTGCGATCGCTGTCTTCCGGCGGTGATATCTGCCCGCCGGAGTTGGTGGCGCGGTTCGGAGTCGGGCGGACGCTGCGGAATTCCTATGGGCCGACCGAGGCCACGGTCGCGGTGACCTTCACCGAGCCGTTGACGCTGGCGCGCCCATCCGGCTTGGGTCGGCCGGTGCCCGGGGCCGGATTGCTGGTGCTGGACCGCTGGTTGCGCCCGGTGCCGATCGGAGTCGCCGGTGAGCTGTATATCGCGGGGTCCGCGCTGGCCAGGGGCTATGCAGGGCGTGCGGCAATGACCGCGGAGCGGTTCGTGGCCGATCCCTTCGGACCGGCCGGAACTCGGATGTACCGGACCGGTGATCTGGTCCGCTGGCAGGCCGGTCGGCCGATCGATCCGAGCGGCAACGGGGCGTCCGAGCGCGCGGATTCGGTGCTGGAATACCTGGGCCGCACGGACTTCCAGGTGAAGCTGCGCGGCATGCGAGTCGAGCCGGGTGAAGTGGACGCCGTGCTGGACGCCCATCCCGGGGTCGAGATCGCGGTGACGGTATTGCGGCGCACCGACGCGGGCGGATCGATATTGGCATCGTATGTGGTTCCGGTTGTGCACCGGGAAAACCCGGTGCGCCTGGATATTTCGGCGGTGCGCGAGTACTGCGCACACCGGCTGCCGGGACATCTGGTGCCTGGATCGATCACGGTATTGGACGCGCTACCGCTGACCGGCAATGGCAAGATCGACCGCCGCGCCCTGCCGGAACCCGAACCGGCCGATACCGCCCCGGTGCGCGCGGCAGGTACGGCAACCGAACGCACGCTGTGCACGATGTTCACGGAGATCCTCGGCACGTCCGCGGTCGACGCGGAATCGTCGTTCTTCGCCCTCGGCGGCGATTCGATCATGGCGATCCAACTGGTGTCCCGTGCTCGCGCCGCGGGCCTGATCTGCACGCCACGCGATGTTTTCGAGCATCCGACCCCCGCCGAACTGGCCGGATTCGTCACGACCCGGTCCGAGACCCGTCCGGTGCTGCACGAAGTACCCGGCGCGGGCATCGGCCGGGTACCCCGCACGCCGATCGTCTCCTGGCTGCTCGAACAGCCGACCGACATCCGTCGCTTCGCCCAAACAATGGTCCTTACCCTGCCGGTCGGCATCGAGCGAACTTCGCTGGTGCGCACCGTGCAGGCCGTGCTCGATCGGCACGACATGCTGCGCGCCATCCTCGTCAACGGCGAGCTCGAGGTCCGTCCGATCGGTGCGGTCGATGCCGACACCCTGCTGGTCGGTGCGTCGGGGCGGGTCGGCGTCGCACAGGTGATCGCGGAAGCCACGGATCGTCTCGATCCGGCGCACGGGGTAATGCTGGCCCTGGTGTGGCTGGATGACGGACCGGGGCGGGCCGGTCGCCTCGTCGTCGTCGCGCATCATCTGGTGATCGACGCGGTGTCCTGGCGGATCGTGCTGGCCGATCTGATCGTCGCGTGGGGGCAGATCGCGGCGGGTGCGGAGCCGGTGCTCCCACCCGTCGGCACGTCGATGCGAACCTGGGCGCACGCACTGGCCGTGGTCGCCGCCGACGATTCCGTGGTCGACGAGTTGGACTACTGGTCGGCGGTGCTCGCCACACCCGATCCGCCGATGCACGGTCGTGGCCTCGACTCCCCCGACGGGATGTCGCGCGGTCATCGTGTTGCCGAGGCACATGGTGACTCGATGCGCACACGCGTTGCGGGCGATGGGCGTGGTGCCTCGCCGGGCAGAGACGATGCTGCGCTGTCCGAGCGCCGCGAGCTGGACACTGCGGTGCCGAGCGGGCGCGGTGATGCGGCCGTCGGGGCGCGGCGATGCGATGCTCGCGACGGCGACCCGGTTGTGCTGCCCGGTCGGGTCGATGCCGAGCTGCCCGGCAGGCGCGAGCGGACCGAAGTGCGGCTGTCGGTCGAGGTGAGCAGGACACTCGTCGAGCGGCTGCCGGTGGCGTTCCGGTGTGGGGTGGAGGAGGCGTTATTGAGCGCCCTGGCGACCGCGGTGACGCGGTGGCGCGGGGACCAAGGGCCGGTGTTGGTGGGCGTTGAGCGGCTCGGGCGGGATGAGGGGTTGGTGCCGGGGGCGGATCTTTCGCGGACGGTGGGTTGGTTCACCGGTCAGTTCCCGCTGCGGTTGCACGTCGCGGCGGCGGGTGGGCCCGTTGCGACATTGAAGGCGGTCAAAGAGCAACTGCGTGCGGTGCCGCGTGGCGGTATCGGATTCGGGCTGTTGCGGTATCTGAATCCGGTCGGGCGGGAACAGTTGTCAGGGAAGTGGCCGCAGTTCGGGTTCAACTATCTCGGTCAGGTGGCTGCCCTCGGTACGGGGACGCCGTGGCTGCCGGATTCGATTGTCGAGGCTCTGGGCAGCGGGGATCAGGAACTGCCCGCGGCCGGTGCGGTCACGATCGATGCCGTGACTGTCGAGACCGCCGATGGGCCGGTCCTGCAGGCGGTTTGGCAGTTCCTGCCTGCGGTGCTGGATGGTGCCGAAGTGGATGTGATCGCACGGCAATGGATATCGGAGCTGACCGCGCTCGCGGACCTGCTGCGCGCACCGGATGTGGGTGGATTCACCCCGTCGGATCTGCCGCTGGTATCCGCCACACAACAGCGGATCGAGGAATGGGAGTCGCGGTACCCGGCATTCGAGGATGTGTGGCCGCTGGCACCGCTGCAGCAGGGACTGCTGTTCCACGTGCAGCTGGCTGCCGGTCGCACCGACGGGTACTCGGTGCAGACGGTGATCCAGTTCGAGGGTCCGGTGGATGCCGCGCGCCTGGCGCGGGCCGCCGACGCGCTGGTGCGGCGGCACCAGGTATTGCGCACCGCATTCCTGGCCGGGGACGATGCGCCGGTTCAGCTCGTACTGGCGCAGGCAACCATGCCCTGGACCTATGTCGAGGCGGCTCCGGCGGACTTCGACCGACTCGCCGACACGGAACTGGCGACACCCTTTGTCCCGGATCGGCCACCGCTGCTACGCATGCTGTGCGTCCGGTGCGGCGAGGATGACGTCCGGTTGGTGATCACGAATCACCATCTGATCCTCGACGGCTGGTCGATGCCGCTGCTGTTCGGCGAACTGCTCGCGCTGTACGAAACAGACGGCGATAGTTCGGCATTCGCGCCGATGGTCTCCTATCGCCATTACTTGGAATGGCTCACGGCCCGAGACGATGCCGCCGCCCGCGCCGCATGGGCCGATGCGCTGGACGGTCTGGCGGGACCGACCCTGGTCACCGTCGGGCGGTCCGCCATCGACTCGGCGCCGAAATCCACGCACAAAATCGACGTTGCGTTGACCGCATCGAATGTGTCCGCGCTCCACCGTATTACCGCTGACTATGGCGTGACGCTCAATACGGTCGTGCAGGTCGGGTGGGCGTTACTGCTGGCGGAGTTGACGGGTGAGCACGACATCGTTTTCGGAGCGACCGTGTCCGGACGTCCGCCCGGTCTAGCCGGGGCCGAACGCATTGTCGGCATGCTGGTGAACACCATTCCGGTCCGGATCACCCTCGCCCCCGACGAGTCGGTCGCGGGCCTGCTGGCCCGCGTGCACCGCGAGCAGGCGGCACTGCTCGAGCAGCACACGGTGGGGCTCACCGATATTCAGGCGGCGGTCGGGATCGGCCAGCTGTTCGATACCGCGCTCGTCTTCGAGTCCTATCCGGTGGATGCGGCGGCACTCATGACAGCCGCGCAGCGGGCCGCACTACGGATCAGCGGGTTCCGCGCGTATGACGGCACGCACTATCCGCTGTCGCTGGCGGCGCACGGCAGGGACCGTCTGCGTCTGGTGCTGAACAGTTCGGCGCGGTATTTCGATGCCGCCCAGACCAACCGGCTGGCGGATCGGCTGACCCGGATATTCGCGCGCATGGGGGCGGATCCGAACCAGCTGGTCATCGGGATGAGCGGAGCCGAGCCCGGCGATGTGCTGCGTGCGCGTCCGCAGCCACTGCTGCTGCTCCCCGATATCCTGGCGGGCGGAATCCGGCCGGATCGGGTCGCGATACGTTATGGCACAACGGAATTGATCTACCGTGAACTCGACGAGCAGTCGAATCGATTGGCCAGGGTCCTGATCGATGCCGGTGCGAAACCGGAAACCGCTGTGCTGCTCGCGGTGCCACGCTCACCCGAATGCATGATCGCGGTCTGGGCCATTGCGAAGACGGGCGCGGCATTCGTACCGGTCGATTCGACACAGCCCGCACAGCGCCTCGCGGATATCGCCGCCGACTGCGGCGCGCTATGCGGGCTGACCGTATCGGCGGTGCGGGATCGGCTGCCCGATTCGCTGTCGTGGCTGCTGCTCGACGATCCGGCCGTCGCGGCCCGCACGGCAACTCCGCTGGCGCGCCGGCCATTGCGTGCAGGGCATCCGGCCTACATCGTGTACACCTCCGGCTCGACCGGAGCGCCGAAGGGCGTGGTGGTCACCCATGCCGGGCTGAGTGGGTTGGTGGCCGGTACCGCCGCGCACATCGGAGCCCGGTCCGGTGACCGCGTACTGCACTGTATGAACCCGAGTTTCGATGCCGCCATCATGGTGTGGCTGTCGACCTTCTACTGCGGAGCGACCCTGGTCATCGCGCCGCCAGCGGCGAGTATCGGTGCCGAACTGTCCGCGGTGATCATCGAATCCGCCGCCACTCACGTATTCATACCGCCCGCAGTGCTGGCCACGGTGCCCGCCACCGCGATGGCCGGGGTGCGGGTGCTCGTCATCGGTGGCGAGCCGTGCCCGCCCGACCTGCCCGCGCGCCTCGGCAACGGCCGGATAGTGCTGAACTCGTATGGTCCGGCGGAAACGACAGTGGCGGCGACCTGCACCGGACCGTTATGTCCGGACGAGCCGGTGGATCTCGGCGCACCACTGCCGGGAACCGGTCTGGCCGTACTGGATTCGTGGTTGCGGCCGGTCCCGCTCGGTGCGACGGGTGAACTGTATGTAATGGGGCCCGGACTGGCTCGGTGCTATGTCGGACAGCCAGGGCTGTCGGCGCGGCGGTTCGTGGCGAACCCGTTCGGCACGGCGGGCGAGCGGATGTACCGCACCGGCGATCTGGTCCGTCGCAGCTCCCGACGGCGACTGGAGTACCTGGGGCGCAATGACTCCCAGCTGAAAGTGCACGGCATCCGAGTCGAGCCGGGTGAGGTCGACGCCGTGCTGCGCAAGTGCCACGGGGTCGAGACAGCGATCACGATACCGCGCCGAGGCCCGGCCGGAGATCAGGTGCTGGCCACCTATGTGGTGCCGACCGGGGATGCCGTCCTGACGGCGGCACAATTGCGCGAGTACCTGTCGCACCGTCTGCCGAGATACCTCGTGCCCGCGACGATCACCGTGCTGAGGGAGCTCCCGCTGACCGCGAACGGCAAGGTCGACCAGCGCGCCCTGCCCGAACTCGAACCGGCGGTGGCCGATTACGTCGAGCCGGTCGGCCGGGAGCACATTGTCGCCGATATCTTCGGCGCGGTGCTCGGCCGCGAACGGGTCGGCTCGGCCGATGACTTCTTCGCACTCGGCGGCGATTCGCTATCGGCGACCAGGGTCGCGGCCCGGCTCGGCTCGGCCCTGGCGACCTCGGTGCCGGTCGGCATGATCTTCGAAGAACCGACGGTACGGGCGCTCGCCGCGGCACTCGGCGACACCGTCGCGATGGACACCACCGGTCTGCGCCGTGGGCAACGGCCACCGCGGATTCCGCTGTCACCCGCGCAGCAGCGGATGTGGTTCGTCAACCGATACGATCCGGATTCCGGCGCCTACAACGTACCGATCGCGCTGCGGCTCACCGGCCGGGTGGATCCGGCAGCCCTCGAAGCCGCCATGCGTGACGTGCTGGAACGGCACGAATCACTGCGGACCAGGTATCCGGCCCGCGACGGTGTCGGATATCAGGTCATCGTGCCAACGGATTCCGCTGTGCCGGAGCTGGTTCCGATCGCTGTCGCGGATAAGGAACTGCCCGGCGCGATCATGGCATGTGTCAGTGCGGGATTCGATGTGACCGCCGCGGTGCCGCTGCGCGTCCGGCTGTTCCAGCTCACGCCGGATAACCAGGTACTGGTGGTGGTGATCCACCACATCAGTGCCGACGGCTTATCGATGGGCCCACTGGCCCGCGATGTCATGACGGCCTACGCCGCCCGGCGCAATGGCGCGGCACCCGACTGGACCCCGCTTCCGGTGCAGTATGCCGACTACACCCTCTGGCAGCACGAGCACCTCGGTTCCGAGCAGGATCCGGAATCGCCACTGGCACAGCAGATCCGATACTGGACCGACACACTCGACGGACTTCCCGACCAATTGCCGCTGCCCGCCGACCGCCCCCGCCCGGCAACCGCATCACTGCGGGCAGCCACGATCTACCGCGAATTCGGTGCCGGACTCACCGCCGGGCTCGACGCGCTCGCCAGCGCGAACCAATGCACCCGATTCCAGGTGCTGCACAGCGCACTCGCAGTCTTGTTCGCGCGACTGAGCGGCACCCCCGATATCGCCATCGGCACCCCTGTCGCCGGGCGCGGCGCCGCCGAACTCGACGATGTGGTCGGCATGTTCGTCAATACCCTGGTGCTGCGGACCGAAATACCTGCCGCGGAACCATTCACCGAGCTACTCGGTCGAGTACGACGCATCGACCTCGACGCGCTCGCCCACGCCGATGTGTCCTTCGAGCGGCTCGTCGAACTGCTCGAACCCACCCGCTCGGCGGCCAGGCACCCCTTGATCCAGACCATGCTGGTGTACCAGAACCTCGCCCCGGTCGAACTCGCACTGCCCGATCTGCGCGGCGAGGCACTGGAACTCGATCAGCGCAGCATCCGATTCGATCTGAGCATCACGGTGGCGGAGACCGATTCGTCCGGACTGGGGATCCGGATCGCCTATGCCACCGATCTCTTCGACCGCGCCACCGTCGGGCAGCTGGCCGAGCGCTGGCTGCGGGTGCTGCACACGGTGGTGGCCGATCCCGCGGTACCCGTCGGTGATATCGAATTGCTCGCACCCGCCGAGCGCCGAGATCTGCTGGCGCGACGGACCAGGACCGCGCAGGCACCGCGCGTTCTCGCCGACCTGCTCGCGGATGCGGTCGCCGCGAATCCGGCGGGCGTCGCGGTGGTCGACGGCACCGCGACGCTGACCTATGCCGAACTCGATGCGCACTCGAATCGGCTGGCCAGAGCGCTGATCGGGGCGGGCGCGTGCTCCGAGGCATTGGTCGCGGTGGCACTGCGCCGCTCACTCGAATCGGTGCTCGCGGTCTGGGCGGTCGCCAAAACCGGGGCGGCCTTCGTACCCGTCGATCCCGGCTACCCGGCCGAGCGGATCGAACAGATCATCGCGGATTCGGGTGTAGCACTCGGCATCACCAGCAGCGCGATCGGGCAGCGTCTGCCCCGTGCTGTCAGGTGGCTGACCCTCGATGACCCCGAGGTCATCGAATCGCTCACCACCACATCGGATTCGCCGATCGAACCGCGACGGATATATCCAGCGCACCCGGCCTATGTCCTGTTCACCTCCGGCTCGACCGGCCGACCCAAGGGTGTCGTCGTCACCCACACCGGACTCGCCAACCTCGCGGTGACACAGCGTGACCGCAACGGCACCACCAGCGCCTCGCGCGTCCTGCACGTCGCCTCCCCGAGTTTCGACGCCGCGGTCCTGGAACTCCTGATCGCCGTCGGCGCGGCAGCGACCCTGGTCATCGCGGGACCTACCGCCTTCGGCGGCCAGGAACTCGCGGAACTACTGGTGCGTGAACGCATTTCGCATATCGCCCTGACACCGTCGGCGCTCGCCTCGATCGGCCCGACCGGATGCGACGAACTACGCGTGATCATTACCGGCGGCGAACGATGCCCGCCCGAACTGGCCGCGCGCTGGAGCGCGCCGGATCGCCTGCACTTCAATGATTACGGTCCCACCGAGACGACCATCTGGGCGACCGGCAGCGACCCGCTGCGCACGGGCGCGGAGGTCACCATCGGCGGCCCCATCGCGGGTATGACCGCGCTGGTGCTCGACGACCGGCTGCACCCGGTGCCCGAAGGCGTTGCCGGCGAGCTGTACCTGGCGGGCATCGCACTGGCCCGCGGCTATCACGGGCACGGCGGCCAGACCGCGACACGATTCGTCGCCGATCCGTACGGCCAGCCGGGGGAGCGGATGTACCGCACCGGCGATCTGGTGCGCTGGCGCGGCCGCGACCTGGACTACCTCGGCCGCTCGGATCTGCAGGTGAAGCTGCGCGGTCTGCGCATCGAACTCGGTGAGATCGAATCGGCGCTGCTCACCGACCCGGCGGTGGCTCGAGCGGCGGTGTGCGTGCACCACGATCCAGCGGTCGGCGAACTGCTCGTCGGCTATATCGTCCCGGTGCCGGATGGTGAATTCACTCCCGACATCATCAAGAGCACTGTGGCACAGCGTCTTCCGTCGTATATGGTGCCCGCGGTCGTCATCGCGCTGCCCGAGCTGCCGCGCACCGCGAGCGGAAAGCTCGACCACAGGGCGCTGCCCGCACCAGACCTGCGCAGCGGTCGATACCGCGCCCCCGAGACGCCTACCGAACGAGTGGTTGCCGAGACCTTCGGCGAATTGCTCGGAGTCGGGCGCATCGGCCTCGATGACAATTTCTTCGCCCTTGGCGGCAATTCGTTGATCGCCACCCGCATTGTCGCCCGGCTCGGTGCCGCACTCGATGCCCGGATTCCGGTTCGCGCCGTCTTCGATGCTCCCACTGTCGCCGATCTCGCCGAGGCGATCCGGGCCGGGGCCGCCCCACCTGGCCCGCGGCCCGGACCGCGCAAGCGACCCCGGCACACCCCACTGTCGGCGGCGCAGCGGCGCATGTGGTTCCTCAATCGCTACGACCCGTGCTCGGCCGCCCAAAATGTGCCGATCGCGGTCGAGGTCAAGGGTGAGCTCGAACTGGACGCGCTCCGGGCGGCCATTGCGGATGTGGTGGACCGGCACGAATCGCTGCGCACTGCCTATCCGGTGGATGCGGTGGGCGACCCCTATCAGGACATCCTCCCGGCGGCGAAAGCCGTGGTACCGGTGGTGTTAGCCGATATCGGCACCCAGAGCGCGGTGGAGCTGACCATCCGCGCCGCCGCCCAGGGTTTCGATCTGACCCGCGAAATGCCGGTGCGCGTCTGGCTGCTGCGCCTCGAGCCGCAGCGCTGGATCCTCACCGTCGTCATGCACCACATCGCCGCGGACGGTTGGTCATTGGCGCCGCTGACCCGCGATGTGTTGCTGGCCTACGCCGCGCGGCGGGCCGGTGGCGCACCGCAATGGGCACCATTGCCCCTGCAGTACGCCGATTACGCACTGTGGCAGTACGAATTGCTCGGTGCCGATGATGATCCCGACAGCGCGGCGTACCGGCAGTTGGAGTACTGGCGCGGCGCGCTGGACGGACTGCCGGAAGTATCGGCGCTGCCCACCGACCATCCGCGCCCCGCGGTGGCCAGCCACCGTGCTGGCATGGTCGAGTTCGATATCGATATCGCTGTGCAGCAACGGATTCGGGAGACCGCACGCTGGCACGGCGCGAGCGTATTCATGGTGGCGCATGCCGCCCTCGCCGTATTGCTCGCCAGGCTGTCCGATGCGGCGGATGTGGCGATCGGTTCGGTCACCGCCGGGCGCGGCGACGGTGAACTCGATGATCTGGTAGGCATGTTCGTCAATAACCTGGTGCTGCGCACCCGGGTCGAACCGGACGCGACCTTCGAAACCGTACTCGCCACAACCAAAGACGCTGATCTGGACGCCTTCGGCAATGCCGATCTGCCGTTCGAGCGGCTGATCGAGGTGCTCGCACCGGCCAGGTCGACCGCGCATTCGCCGCTGTTCCAGGTGATCCTTGCGTTCCAGAACTTCGATCGCGAACCGGTTCGCCTGCCCGGCCTGGAGATCGCCCCGATGTCGCTGGCCGCGGTCGGAGCCAAATACGACCTGGAGTGGATGCTGTCCGAGGAGTTCGACGCCGATGGCGCACCCGCCGGGATCACCGGAGCGCTGACCTTCGCCCGCGACCTGTTCGAGGAGACCACCGCGCAGACCTTGGCGCGCAAATTCGTTCAGGTACTCGAGGAGGTGACCGCGGACCCGTCCGTGGTCATCGGCGACCTCGATGTCACCGCACCGCCGGGCACAGTCGTGCACCAGGCTCCGCCGACGACCATGCGGCGTACCGACCTGCTGTATCGTCCCCCGGTCACCAGCACCGAACATCTCGTGGTCGAGGCCTTCGAAGCCGTGCTCGGCGCGGATCGAATCGGATTGGACGACAACTTCTTCGAACTCGGCGGCACTTCCATGGTCGCCATCCGGCTCGTCACCGAAATCCGCGAGCGCAGTGGCTTCACTATGCCGGTGCAGTGGATGTTCGGCGAACCGACCCCCGCCGTCCTCGCGCAGCGCATAACCGACGGTGCGCAGCCAGGGGTCGATCCGGCACTGCGCACCGTGCTGCCACTGCGTGCGGCGGGCACGGGTCCCGGCCTGTTCTGCGTCCACCCCGCGATCGGATTGGCTTGGTGCTACGCCGGTTTGGTGCGATACCTCGATGGCGACCACCCGATCTACGGCCTACAGTCTCCGGCCCTGGCCGAGGGCGTCCAACCCGATATCACCCTCACCGAACGCGCCGCCGGATACGTCGACCAGATCCTGCTGACCCAGCCCGCGGGCCCCTACCGCGTGCTCGGCTATTCCGCGGGCGGCCCGATCGCGCACGCCGTCGCCGTTGCACTCCAACGTCGAGGCGCCGAGGTATCGGCCCTGGTCATCATGGACGGTCGTGCCGATGTGGAACCGGAGAGCGCCGTCGAGATGCCGCCACCGCAGGCACTGCTCGCCGAATTCGGCGGCATCGATCCCGTACTGCTGGGCACCGGTGATACCGACGCCGCGCTCGCCGACCGCGCCGCCGAACTGCTGCGCGCCGCCGGCGGCACCTTCGCGGACCTGACCCCGGCGGATCTCGAACACCTCTACTACGACTACCAGCAGCTGATCCGGGAAGGCGCCGACTACCATCCGCAGGTCTTCGACGGTGACCTGATCTTCTTCAGCGGCATCAACGGCCGACCGGGCGTCGTCCCGAATGCGGAAACCTGGCGCCCCTACGTCACCGGAACCATCGTCGACCACCAGGTCGGCCAGGAGCACAACAAGCTCACCGGCTCCGAAGCTCTCGCAGTGATCGGCCCGATCCTCGCCGACTATCTACGCTGATCTTTTCGAGCGACCCGCAAGCGATCGCTACCGCTGATCTTTTCGAGCGACCCGCAAGCGATCGCTACCGCTAGGCCACCAGATCCGCATATTCGCGGTGGTCGGCGATGTACTTCTCGACATACCAGCAGGTCGGGATGATGCCGAAGCCCTCGGCGCGGGAGTCGTTCAGCGCGTATTCGACCACCTGGGCGGCCACGCCACGGCCACGGAACTCCGGGAAGGTCATGGTGTGGTGGAAGTCGCGGATCTTCTGATCGTCACGTTCGGCGTAGTCGGCGTATCCGGCGAGGGTGTCGTCGAGATAGATCTCGAATCGGGTATCGGCGACATTGTGCTCGAGCCTGGTGGTCATGTTCGGATCAAACTCCTTCGCGGCCGGGAATGTTCCTAGAGGATCGCGCCTGGGTTGAGGATGCCATGCGGGTCGAGCGAATCCTTGATGCGGCGAGTGAGCGCCATCACATCGGGGCCGAGCTGATCGGGCAGCCACGCCTTCTTCAATCGGCCGACCCCGTGTTCGCCGGTAATGGTGCCGCCGAGTTCGATGGCCAGATCCATGATCTCGCCGAAGGCACGGTGTGCGCGCTCGGTCATCGCCGCATCGGCCGGGTCGTGCACGATGAGCGGGTGGGTATTGCCGTCCCCGGCATGTGCGATCACCGAGACCAGCACCTCATTGCGGGCGCCGATGGCCGCGATCCCATTGACCAGATCGGCGAGCCGCGGCAGCGGCACACCGATATCCTCGAGCAGCAGCGTCCCGATCTTCTCCACCGCCGGGATGGCGAAACGCCGTGCGGCGGTGAAGGCCTCGCCCTCCTCCGGATCCTCGGTATGGAAAACCTCGGTGGCACCGGCCTTTTCGCAGATGCCGACCATGACTTCGGCTTCATGCCCGGCGAATTCTCCGGGCGCGTCCGAGCGCGCGACCAGCAGCGCCGCCGCCTCGCGATCCAGACCCATCCGCATTTCGTCCTCGACCGCGTTGATCGCGACCGCGTCCATGAATTCGAGCATGGCGGGGCGCAGCGTTCCGGTGATGCCGAGGATGGCCTCGGTGGCGGCGCTCAGCGTCGCGAAGCTCGCGACCACGGTGGATTGCGGTGGTTGCGCGGGCAGCAGCCGCAGGGTGAGTTCGGTGATGATCCCGAGCGTGCCCTCGCTGCCGACGAACAGCTTGGTCAGCGACAGGCCCGCCGAATCCTTCAGGCGCGGTCCGCCGAGCCGCACCACCGTGCCATCGGCCAGCACCACCTCCATGCCGAGCACGTAATCGGTTGTGACGCCGTACTTCACACAGCACAGGCCGCCCGCATTGGTGGCGGCATTGCCGCCGATCGAGCAGATCTCGAATGACGACGGGTCCGGCGGGTACCACAGACCGTATTCGGCTACCGCGCGCTTGACCTCCGCGTTGAGCAGGCCCGGCTGCACCACCGCAATGCGGGTGACCGGATCGACCGTGATCGCGCGCATGCGTTCGGTGCTGAGCACGATGCCGCCGTCCACGGCCGTCGCACCGCCGGACAGTCCGGATCCGGCCCCGCGCGGCACCACCGCGACCCGGTGCTCGTGCGCCCAGCGCAATGTTGCCGCGACGTCATCGGTGCCGGTCGCACGGACCACCGCCAGCGGCGTGCCCGCATCGGGGTCGCGTGCCCAGTCCTGCCGATAGCCTGCCAACAGGTCGGGGTCGGTGAGCACCGCACCGTCGGGCAGGCGGGAGATCAGGTCATGCAGGTCCACACAACTCACGCTATACGGCGGGAAGGCCGCAGTGGACGGTCGACCCTAACAGTCGCGGCGCCGGTTCTCCCTGGAGGTTTGCTACAACGCGGAGACCGGCGGGATGTGGGCCGGTCCAGTGGTGCCGGGCCGGTTCGACGGTAAGAATTTCGGGCAAAGGCATCCGCGGTATCGGATGGGATGCCCGAATCCAAGGTGCGCAGCGACACCGAGGGAGGTTTCATGCAGGTCGAGTCGCCGGACTACCGCGAACTGGTCGCCGCCGTGTTCTCCTACGAATTCGTCGACGGTGACATCGATACCGATGCGCTGCACCGCATCCACGCGGGCGACGTCAGCGAATGGATCACCGCATTGGATCGTTCCGGCATGTTCGGCAAGACCGCCATCGCCACCCTGTCCGACCGGTGGCAGCGCGACCCCCGCAGGCTCTTGGACGCCCTCCTGGAGGAGGTCGACGACGTCACCCGCCGCCGCTGGCTGGTCGCCTGGTCCGATATGGATCGTCGCTCACCGCTTACCCAAATCGGCTGATCGAGGTCGGGTGAGCGCCGCGGCGGCAGCGTCGAGAAGCCGCCGCCTGATCTTGTTGCAGCGGGCGCGGTTCGCCCGGTGATCACTTGGTGGACACCTGTCGCTGGCATGCTGGCGGCGTGACGAGCACTGAGGCCATGGTGGCCGGCTTCTCCCGGTGGTGTGCGGCGGTGGTCGCACGGTTGCCGTGGGGGCTGAATCGGCTTGTCGCGCCGACCTTTCTCGGCTTCGCGCTGATCAATGGCTTCACCTTCGGCGTCGATTTGGCGCTGCTCACGGCGCTGCACGGCTGGCTGGGGCTGCCGGTGTGGCTCGCGGTGACGGTCGCCTACGTCTGCGCGTTCGGGCTCAGCTTCGTGCTCAACCGCACCTTCAACTTCCACTCGCACGCACCCGTCGGCAGACAGGCCGCGGTCTACGTGCTGGTGGTCATCGTCAACTACCTCGCCTTCATCCTCGGCGTCGGCAGCGGTCTGACCGCGCTCGGCCTGGAGTATCACCTCTCGCGCCTGCTCGCGGGGGCGTGCGAGGCCGTCTACATGTACAGCGCGATGCGCTGGCTGGTGTTCCGCGGCCGCGAGGCGGTGCACCCGGAACCCGAACTCGCACCTGACGCGCCGTGAGGTCCCAGTGTCGGCGGTGTACCGATCACCGCAGCACCTCGGTTCGGTCGCCGTCCACCACGACGACGTCATTATCGGTGAGCGCCCAGTGCGCGACGCCGTCGGCGCGATAGCGGGCGGCAAGTAGCACGGACGCACCATCCGGGTCGGTCGGAGAGTCCAGATGCGGCACGATGCGGTGGTCGACCAAACCCAGTCCGTCCCACTGTGGTTCGACACCGCAGGCGGGTGCGACCTCGGCGGGATCATCGGTGGATTCCAGGCCGTGCAGATCCGGCGTCAGCAGACAGGCGCCGGCGCTGTATCCGGCGTACACCAGCGCATCGGTGGCGAGCAGCTTCGGCAGTACGACATCGGCTCCGCTGCGGGCGAATTGGGCGCGCAGTACGAAGGTATTGCCGCCGCGCACCCACACCAGTGGGTAGTCGGCCAGGGCCAGCTCCAAATCGCTTGCGCGCCCGATGAAATCGCGCAGGTCGAGCACATCGGGGGAGTAGCCGAGCCGACGCAGCGGGGTCACATCGCTGGTGACCGCGCTCGCCCAAGCCGCGGGCCAGGCGTCACATGCGTTGGGGATCACCGCGACTCGGCCCGGCTCGCCGACGAGTGCGGCGAGCCGGTCGTAGTGCGCACCGAATCGGTAGCTGGACAGGAACAGTCGCACCGAGGCTCAGATGGTGAAGGCCAGATTGCGGATCAAGCGGTTGCCGAGTTCCTGGTCACCGGAGACGGTGAACTCACCCGCGTGCGCATCCGCCTCGGCGCGTCCGCCACGCAGTCGGGCGAACAGGCCGGAGTCCATGCCGACCACCACGGTGGCGGGCGCGTCCAGGGCTTCCACGATATTGGCCCGGCCGTCCACCGCGACGTGCAGAGTCTTCGACAGCGGGCCGGTCAGCTCGAAGGTGATCCGGGAGCCATCCGGCGCCTGCGCACCCTTGGCCACCGCCCGGCCGATGCTGTTGGTGAGTTCGATGAAGGCCAGCTCGGCGCGCAGTCCGCCCTCGTCGACGGAAACGCCGAGTCCATCGGCGATATCGAGTTCGTGCATCCAACAGTCGAACAGCCGAACCAGCATGAACCGGCTGTAGCTGACCTTGCCGATCGGCGATACGGTCTCGGCTTCCCATTCGGTATCACCCATACCGGCCAGCGCCGCGCGCCTGCGTTCGGTGACATCGGTATACAGCGCCAGCAGCCGCCTACCCGACAGCGGCCGCAGCCGGTCGACCCAGATCTCGTTGAGCACACCGGTTTCATTGCGCACATGCGGCAGCGTGGTGACATCGGTCTTGGGCCGAATCGGATCATGTGCGGGCGGGCGCTCGCCGAGCAGCCACGATTCGGTGCCGACGACATGGGCGACCACATCGAACAGCGACCACCCCGGCAGCGGAGACGGTGTGCGCCAACGCTCTTCGTCCAGATCGGCGACCAGGGCCGCGATCGCATCCCATTGCTCCGACAGCAGGTTGCTCAGCTCGGCCCGGTGCAGCGCGGGGGCGGTCATCCGTGTTGTCCTTCCTCATCTTGTTGACCAGCCCAGCGTCGTCTTTGCTCGGCGGTTGTCTCGTTATCGTTGTCCAACGCCGATATTCCGGCCTGGATGGCCGCCGCGGTGGACCGTGGATCATGCGGACGTCGCAGCAGCAGTCCGGCGGCGAAGCTCAGTTTGTCGCCGTGTCGGCGCGGGATCACGTGCAGGTGGACATGCGGGACGGTCTGGAAGGCGGCTTTGCCGTCGTTGAGTACCAGATTCGCGCCGTCGGCGGCCAGGCCGCTGCGCCGGATCGCCAGCGCGAGCCGGTGTCCGGCGCGGAAGATATGGGCACCCAATTCGGCGTCCAGATCTGCCAGTTCGGTGGCGTGCCGTCTCGGGATGATCAGCGTGTGGCCGCGCGCGATGGGGCGAATGTCCAGGAAGGCGCACAGCGTGTCGTCCTCGTAGACCTTGGTCGCCGGGGCCTCGCCCGCCGCGATGCGGCAGAACACGCAGTCGTTCACATGGCCGACCATACGACGTACGACTCATTGGCGACAGACTCGGGCATGATGCACATCACGCCACTCGAGTTTTGTGTCGCACTGATCAGGATTCGAACCCGAAGGTTAGTAAGGGACCGCTACGTTCGCTCTTGTGGCCGTTACCTGCGACGACAACTATCGAAACCGATAAAGCCCTGATCAACCGCGTGCGCCGGAGGTACTCGCCATGTCCGTCCCGATGTCGCGAATCCGACATACCGGCGGATTCCGGCCGCAACTTGTGACCGTCATCTCAGCTACGCTCACCGCGAGCCGGGTACAGTTGCGAGGATTTGGACGAACTTACTCTCCAGTAACATCGTCCGGCCGTCGACCGGTTGCTTGAAGCTCAGCCAGAGAAGGAAGTCTGACAAGTGGAGACAACGCAGAGCGTAGGCGACCAGTCGCCGCGCGGAGCGCGTGTCGGAGTCGTTCGCGAGTCAAACGCGGGCGAGCGGCGTGTCGCATTGGTGCCGAAGATCATCCCGACCCTGCTGAAGCAGGGCGTGGAAGTGGTGGTCGAAGCGGGTGCCGGACTCGGCGCGCTCATTCCGGACGCGGCCTATGAAGAGGTGGGCGCCACCATCGGTGATCCGTGGTCGGCCGACGTGGTCGTGAAGGTGGCTCCGCCCAGCGACGCCGAGGTGGCGAAGCTGACCAGCGGGCAGACCCTGATCGGCTTCCTCGCCCCCCGCAATGCCGACAACCAGATTCCCGCATTGAAATCGGCCGGGGTGCAAGCCTTCGCTGTCGAGGCGATTCCGCGGATTTCGCGTGCCCAGGTGATGGACGCGCTGTCCTCACAGGCCAATGTCGCCGGGTACAAGGCTGTGCTGCTGGCCGCATCGGAATCGACCCGCTTCTTCCCGATGCTGACCACCGCGGCGGGCACGGTGAAGCCCGCGACCGTGCTGGTGCTCGGTGTCGGCGTCGCCGGTCTGCAGGCCCTGGCCACGGCCAAGCGGCTCGGCGGCCGGACCACCGGCTACGACGTGCGCCCCGAGGTCGCCGATCAGGTGCGGTCGGTAGGTGCGCAGTGGCTGGATCTGGGCATCGACGCCGCCGGTGAGGGCGGGTATGCCCGAGAGCTCACCGATGACGAAAAGGCCGCCCAGCAGCAGGCGCTAGAGGATGCGATCAAGGGCTTCGACGTGGTGATCACCACCGCGCTGGTGCCGGGACGCCCCGCGCCGCGCCTGGTCACCGCCGCGGCGGTGCAGGGGATGAAGCCCGGCAGCGTGATCGTGGATCTGGCCGGTGAGACCGGCGGCAACTGCGAGCTCACCGAACCCGGTCAGACCGTGGTCAAGCACGAGGTGACCATCGCCTCGCCGCTGAACCTGCCCGCCACCATGCCCGAGCACGCCAGCGAGCTGTACTCGAAAAATATTGCGGCACTGCTGGAACTGATGTTGGTCGACGGGAAGATCGCGCCCGACTTCGGTGACCAAGTGCTCGCGGACTCCTGCGTTACCCGTGAGGTGGATGCCTGATGTACACCGAACTGCTTGCCAATATCGCGATCCTGGTGCTGTCCGGGTTCGTCGGCTTCGCCGTCATCTCCAAAGTCCCCAATACCCTGCACACGCCGTTGATGTCGGGTACGAACGCCATTCACGGCATCGTCGTGCTCGGCGCTCTGGTGACGTTGGGCAATGTCGAGGATCCCTCGATCCTGACCCAGATCATCCTGTTCGTCGCCGTCGTATTCGGAACCCTGAACGTCATCGGTGGTTTCGTGGTTACCGACCGGATGCTCGGCATGTTCAAGGGCAAGAAGGCCGCAGCTGTGAAGGTCGCCGCAGCGGAGCGGTCAGAGGGAGCAGCGTGATGCATACCTTCGACAATGTGACCTACCTGGTCAACGGTCTCTACATCATCGCCTTCGGCATGTTCATCTACGGTCTGATGGGCCTGACCGGCCCGAAGACCGCCGTGCGCGGCAATCTGATCGCCGCCGCGGGCATGGTCATCGCCGTGGTGGCCACCCTGATCTCGATCCGCCACACCTCGAACTGGATTCTGATCGTCGCCGGTCTGGTCGTCGGTGTCGTGCTGGGCGTGCCGCCCGCAAAATACACCAAGATGACCGCGATGCCGCAGTTGGTGGCCGCGTTCAATGGTGTCGGTGGTGGCACCGTCGCGCTGATCGCGTGGTCGGAATTCCTCAACAGTCAAGGCTTTTCGCACTTCGACGAGGAACCGACGGTCCATATCGTGATCGGGTCGCTGTTCGCGGCGATCATCGGTTCGGTGTCGTTCTGGGGATCGCTGATCGCGTTCGGCAAGCTGCAGGAAATCCTCCCCGGGCGTCCGATCGGTCTCGGCAAGCTCCAGCAGCCGCTGAACCTGCTGCTGCTGCTCGGCGCGATCGCCGCCGCGGTGGTGATCGGTATCGGCGCAACCAAAGACGGTGTGCCGCAGTACTGGATGATCGCGGTGCTCGTGCTCGCCGGTGTGCTCGGCCTGATGGTCGTGCTGCCGATCGGTGGCGCGGATATGCCGGTCGTCATCTCCCTGCTCAACGCCCTCACCGGATTGAGTGCCGCCGCAGCGGGTCTGGCGCTGAACAACACCGCCATGATCGTCGCGGGCATGATCGTCGGCGCGTCCGGCACCATCCTCACCAACCTGATGGCCAAGGCCATGAACCGCTCCATCCCCGCCATCGTCGCCGGTGGCTTCGGTGGTGGCGGCACCGCACCCGGCGCCGGTAGTGGCGAGCAGAAGCAGGCCAAGGCCACCTCCGCCGCGGACGCCGCGATCCAGATGGCCTACGCCAACCAGGTCATCGTGGTCCCCGGCTACGGTATGGCCGTGGCCCAGGCCCAGCATGCGGTCAAGGAAATGGCCTCGCTGTTGGAGGCCAAGGGTGTCGAGGTCAAATACGCCATTCACCCGGTCGCCGGTCGTATGCCCGGCCACATGAACGTGCTGCTGGCCGAGGCCGAGGTCTCCTATGACGCGCTCAAGGAAATGGACGACATCAACGGCGAATTCTCCCGCACCGATGTGGCATTGGTGATCGGCGCCAACGACGTCACCAACCCCGCCGCCCGCGAGGACTCCTCCAGCCCCATCTACGGCATGCCGGTACTCAACGTCGACCAGGCCAAGAGCGTGATCGTGCTGAAGCGGTCGATGAACTCCGGCTTCGCCGGAATCGACAACCCGCTGTTCTACGCCGACCACACCTCCATGCTCTTCGGTGACGCGAAGAAGTCGGTCGGTGCGGTCACCGAGGAACTGAAGGCGCTGTAACTCCCTGCCGCGCGGCAACGTTCAAAGCGACGGCCCTCTGTTCGATACGAACAGGGGGCCGTTGCGCTGAACGCCCTCAGCGCTCAGCGCACCGCGCAGTGCCGAGCCGGTTGATCCACTGCGGCATCGTCACAGCGGGAAGCCCTTATCGCAAATGCCGTTCGCGCGCCTCGACCGCATCCTTGGCCTCCTTCAGGCCGCTGCCCGGATTGAGGTCGCGATAGAGCTTGATGGCCTGGATCTTCTTGCCCTGCCGAATGAGTTCGTCGATTTCTCCGGAGGCCGACGCCGGGACGAGATCAGGGAGACCGAGGTGCTTCATGATCATGTCGAGCTTGCGCTCGAGGTGATTGATCCTGCGCTCGAGCCTGTTGTTGTCGAACATCCCTCGAACTTACCGATATCGCTGGGGCGCGGCGCTCTTCGCACGGATGTCGCCCGCGCGGGCCCGACTCCCATCGCCTAGCTGTTGCGGGTCAGGACGTTGTTGACGTTTCTCCGTGTCCGGTGGTCGGCTTCGTTGGTCGAAGGTCGATGCACGACGCGTCCGCAAGGAGGACAATGTGGCGTTGGTCTAGCGCGAGGAGGGTCTTCCTCCCGCGCAAGTCAGGCGCTAGGCATCTCTGGCCAGTCTGTCCGAGACGTGCCGGGTGAAGGCTCGGCCGATTGACGATGGCGGTTGATCGCCGGCCCACAGAATTGACAGGCGTGTTCGGATTGCGACTGGACCGATCGGATGGGCACGTACGCCTGGCGTTCGGGCGACCGGCTCTGGGAGGATCGCGATGCCCAGACCTGCGCGTGCGAGGTTGCGCAAGGTGGCTGGGGTGTTTGCTTCGAACCTAATATCGAGGGCGATGCCTTCCTGGTGGCAGGCGTGATCTAGCGCGGCGCGAGTGCCGGTCCCGATCGGCAAGGTTGCGACCGGTCGGTCGACAAGGTCATGAAGGGTGAGCATCCGGCAGGATGGCCACTGACCGTACGAGGGCGCGGCAATGGCAACAAGTGGTTCGTTTGCGATGAGGATTCCATCCAGTCTGTCTACCGATTCATGGCACGACGCCACCACCGCTGCGTCGAGCCTGTTGGTCAGCAACAGTTCTGTCAGGCGCTCACTGCGATCCTCGACAAGGGATAGTTCGATAGCTGGATGTCGCTCATGGAAGGATGCGACGAGGCCTATCAGATCGAAGTCGACCGATGCGACCGAGCCTAGTCGGAGTCGGCCGCGCAACAGGCCGTTGACCTCGTCGGCCATTGACTGCATCTTGCTCGTCGCCGCCACGGCCAGGCGTGCGTCGCCGAGGACCAACTGGCCGAAGTCAGTGAGGGTCACCCGTCTTCCAGTCCGGTCGAAGAGGCGTTGCCCCAGCTCGTGCTCCAGTCGGCTGATGTGCAAGCTGACTGCCGGCTGGGTCAGATGCTGAGCAGCCGCGGCACGCGTGAACCCCTCCTCATCGACCACCGCGAGAAACGAACGGAGTTGCGCCAATTCCATAACACACTGTTATCACAGGGATTTGAAAGATCACTTGGACTGATCACGGCCCGGCTGTGAGAGTAGTGCGCGGCGAAGACACGCGGCCGATGCCGCTGAGACGCCTGCCCACGACATCGCGATATGGCGGTCTTGGCCGACATTGGCTGCCTACGCGGACCGCGGAGGGCTTAGCTCCAAACGATCAATCAAGGAGTCTCCGAATGGGATCCAAGCTCAACCCCTGCATAGTGTTCGACGGGAACGCCCGGGAAGCGCTTCAGTTCTACCAAAGTGTCCTCGGAGGTGAACTCCACATCGGCACGGTAGCGGACTTCGGATCCCCAGACACGCCCGACGCAGACAACGTTATGCACGCGGTGCTGTCGTCGCCTACCGGATACACAATCATGGGCTGGGATGCTCCGGAGCGCGTGGAATACCGGCCAGGAACGAACGTAGCGATCTTCATCGGTGGCGACGATTCCCAGATCCGCGACTACTTCGAGAAGCTGTCTGCCGATGGCACGGTGACACTGCCGTTGGAGAAGCAGTCCTGGGGCGACGAAGCGGGATCGCTGATCGACAAGTTCGGTATCAGCTGGATGTTCGACATCACCCGGCCCCGATCCTGACCCAACGTCGACCGGTCTTCGACCCCACATTCTCAGCCGACCGCAACCAACCCTGATGTCGTCCAGCGAATCGAAGCGATGCGACGGGACCAGAAGTGGCCCGCCTCGCGAATAGCATTCGAACTCAACGAAACCGGCGCCGCCATAAGCCGTCGTACCGTCACCAGGGTCCTCGCCCAACTCGGCCTCAACCGGCGACGGCTCATCGATCCCGACGGTGACTCGAACCGCACACCTCTGGTGATTGTCGCCAAGCGGCTCGGGCACATGGTGCACGTCGATGTGAAGAAGGTCGGGCGCATCCCCGACGCGGCGGGGCGCGCCCACGGCTGCGACTCCAGCCAAGCCCGTGCCGCCGCACGATCGAAGACCAAAGCGAAGACGGGCGACGTCACCACAGCCAGTAAGCGTGGATAGGTGTACATGCACTCCGCAGTCGACGGCCACACCCGGATGGCGTACCTAGCCGCTATTTCCGCCGAGGGCCGACCACACCGGCGTAGCGGCAGCACAGTAGGACGGCGATGAGGGGGACGACCATGGCGATGGTGAGGGGGACGATGGCAGTGATCCAGCCGATGATGGAGGGGCCGGCGAGCAGGCCGAAGTAGCCGAGGCTGAAGACGCGCGACATATCGGTCGCCGCCGTGCTGGAGCCGAGATTGCCTGCGGCGGTGAAGATTTGCGGTATGCCGCCGGAGAGGCCGAGACCGCATATGGCCCAGCCGAGCAGCGTCAGCGGTACCCATCCGGATGTCATGATCAGCACCAGCCCGCAGGCGGCGATCAAGGTGCCGTAGCGGACCACGGCGACCCGGCCGAAGGCTCCGGCCACCCGGTCGGTGGCGAGGCGGCCCGCGGTCATGGTGCCGGAGAAAGCGCCGAATGCCAGTGCGGCGGTGGCGTCGTCGACGTCGAGGTGGTCGCGGACCTGCAGTGCGCTCCAGTCGGCGGCCACGCCCTCGGTCAGCAAGAGCGCGAATGCGATCGCGGCCAGCGCCAGGACTCTTCGGGAGCGGCCCGCCGAGTCGGCGGCCCCGGCAGCCTCCGATGCGGTTGTGTGGGTGGGCGTTTCGGATCCGTCGCCCGCGTCCTGCGCAACGCGGTCCTGTCGATGGTCCGGCGGAATGTGGCTCTGCGCGTGCGTGCCGATGTTCGGCGGATCTGGGCTGAGCGGGTCCGGATTCGGTTCGTCCACAACCGATCCGGTATCGCCGAGCAGTCGCGGCACAAGTGCGGCGAGCACCAGCAACCCGCTCACCGCCGCGAGCGATAACGTCGAGCGCACATCCCATCCCGCGCGCTGGGCAGCCGCGCCCAACAGCGAGCCGAGTAAGCCGCCACCGGAGAACAATGCGTGGAATGCCGACATGATCGGCCGCTGATACGCCCGCTCGACATGTACCGCCTGGGTATTCATCGAGACGTCGAGCGCGCCGTTGCCGAAGCCGAAGCAGGCCAGTGCGATCGCCAGGGTGACCGGCCCGGTCGCGAGTCCGGGTCCGAGCACCGACACCGCCGTGATCGCCGCGGCGGCTCCGACCATGGTCCGGCTGCCGAAACGGTCCGCCAGCGGCCCCGCGATGCGCATACCGACAATGCCAGCACCGGCCAGCATCAGAATGAACATGCCGAGGGTGGAGTGCGCGATACCGGTGCGGTCGGTGATGGCCGGGATGTGCACCACCCACATGGCCAACAGGAAGCCGTTCAGTGCGAACACCACGAACACTGCGGCGCGCGCTATCCGGGTCTGCGGATCGATCGTCGTGATGGCCACCGATTCGACGGTACCGATTGATCAGCCCGCGCGGTTCGCGATCGGTACCTCGAGCCGGGCGTTATCCGTGGGCGCGTCCTGGCATGCGACCTCCTGGTCGCGGTTGATTCGGGAACCGCGCGGGGAGTCGGTCCGGGACATCATCGGCTCGGTGACCGGCTCCGCGGATCTCGCCGTTGAGATCGGCGTCCGCGCGGTGGTCTCTGTAGCGTTCCAACTATTTTACGAGCCCTGAATGTTCCAGATTCCTGTGGCTGCCGTCACATCGGCGAAATCCCGGAAATCTTTCGGTTCCCGCCCCAGCGCCCGCCGTACGCCATCCTCGGTTTTGGAATTTCTACCGTCCAATACGGTGCCGAACAGGTAGTCGAGCAGGCTGACCACATCGGCGGGGACCTGGTATTCGGTCAGCGCCGCGACGAAATCGGTGCGCGAGATCGGGATGAACTCGATCGTGCGTCCGGTCGCCGCGGCGATCTCGGCGACCGCCTCGGCGAAGGTCAGCGACCTGGGTCCGGTCAGTTCGTAGAGTTCGCCGCCGTGCCCGTCCTCGGTCAGCGCGGCGACGGCGACATCGGCGATATCGTCGGCGTGTACGAACGGTTCCGGTACATCACCATTGGGCAGCGCCACCGCACCGGCGAGGATGTACTCCAAGAAGGCGCCCTCGCTGAAATTCTGGGCGAAGAAACTGCAGCGCACGATGGTCCAGTCCAATCCCGAGCCCTGCACTATCCGCTCGCACTGCTCGGCCTCCGGCTCGCCGCGGCCGGAGAGCAGGACGAGCTTGCGCACGTCGTTGGCCTTCGCCGCGTTGACGAATGCGCGGATGGTCTCGGGCGCGCCGGGCACCGCCAGATCCGGCTGGAATGCGATATATACCGCGTCGACACCGAACAGCGCCGGTGTCCAGGTGCCGCGATCGGCCCAGTCGAACGGGATCTCGGCCGTGCGCGATCCGATTCGGACCGCGTGACCGGCCGCGCGCAGCCGGGCGGCGACGCGGCCACCGGTCTTGCCCGTGCCGCCGGTGACGAGGATGGGACGCTGGTGAGAGCTGCTGTTTGTCATGGTTTCAGTACATCGGCGCTGGCCGCGGCGAGACATAGTTCAGCGGCTCGTGATCATGCGTCAGCGTCTACTGTTGATGTGTGGATGCGCTAGCCAGTCTGCTCGAAGGTCCACGCGCCCGAGGCGCGTTCGTCATGTGTTCACTGCTCGATCCGCCGTGGTCGCTGCGCATCCAGGATCGGGCGCCGCTGACGGTGGTCTCGATGATCCGTGGCACGGCCTGGATCATGACCGATGCGGCTGGTAGTAAGCCGCGGGAGCTGAGCGCGGGCGATATCGCGATCTTCCGCGGTCCCGATCCCTATACGGTCGCCGACGATCCGGCCACCGAACCGCAGATATTCATCGACCCCGGCAATATCACCAAGACGGCCGACGGTGAAATCCTCTGCGAGACACTGAGTCTCGGTGTGCGTCAGTGGGGGACCGACGCGGACGGCGCCACGGTGATGGTGACCGGCACCTATGAGTCCGCGGGCGCGGCCAGTCAGCGGCTGCTGCGTGCCCTGCCGCCGGTAATCGTGCTGCAGCGCGGCGATTTCGACACCCGGCTGCTCGACATCCTGGTCGACGAGGCCACCAAGGACGAGCCCGCACAGGGCGTCGTGCTGGACCGGCTGCTCGATATGGTGCTGATCGCGGCCCTGCGCGCCTGGTTCGCCCGCAATGACGCGCCCGCCTGGTATCACGCCTATAGCGATCCGCTGGTCGGCAAGGCGCTGCGGCTGCTACAGCACAATCCGGCCCACGGTTGGACGGTCGCCAGCCTGGCCGATGCGGTCGGTGTCTCGCGGGCCGCGCTGGCCCGCCGCTTCACCGATCTGGTCGGTGAGCCGCCCATGTCGTTCCTCACCGAATGGCGCCTGGCCCTGGCCGCCGACCTGCTGCAGGAATCCGACGCCACCATCGAATCCATTGCCCGCCAAGTCGGTTACGGCAGCGCGTTCGCCCTGAGTACGGCGTTCAAACGGCACTTCGGCGTGAGTCCGCGCGACCACCGGCAGGGCACCACCCCGGCTGAGCTATCGTCGGCCGGGTGACGCAGCAGTATCCAGTCCTCTGGCCGGTGCCGACCCGCTGGGCCGATAACGACCACTACGGCCACGTCAACAATGTGACGTACTACTCGTACTTCGACACCGCGGTCAATGCCTGGCTGATGCACGCCACCGGCACCGATATCCGCGAACTGCCCGCCCTCGGCGTGGTCGCCCAGACCTCCTGCCAGTACCACGGCTCGCTCAGCTTCCCGGACCAGCTCAGGGTCGGCCTGCGCGTCTCCCGCCTCGGCCGCTCCAGCATCACCTACGACCTCGCCATCTTCCGCGAAGACGGCGACGCCCTCGAACTCGCCGCCACCGGCACCTTCGTCCACGTCTACGTGGACAACGAAACCCGCAAGCCAGTAGAGATCCCCGAAATAATCCGCACCGCCGCCACCACCCTCCTCACCGACTGACCCGAGCCGGACGATGCGGCGGCCGAAGACCTTGTGGGACACTACTTCCATGGCTGATCAGCGAGTATTGACGGCTGCGGTGCACCAGGAAGAGGACTGGTATGTCGCGCAGTGCCTCGAGGTCGATGTCGCCAGTCAGGGCCAGACGATCGAGGAGGCTCTGAACAATCTGCGTGAAGCGGTCGCGCTCTACCTCGCCGAGGCGCCGGAACCCCAGCTAACCGCCACACCATTGGTGACTTCATTCCAGATTCCCGGCACCGCGGCGTGAGCCCGGCGCTGTCGGACCTTCCGGTGCGGAAGGTCTTGCGAGTCTTGGAATCTGTCGGTTTCGAACACGTGCGAACGGCAGGCAGCCATGCGGTCTATCGTCACGAAGACGGCAGGACTGCGGTGGTGCCGCTGCATGGCACCGTCAAGCGCGGCACACTCGCCTCGATCCTCCGGCAGGCCGGAATGACAGCCACTGAATTCCTCAACCTGTTGTAAGCCGTCAGTTCCCGGCGGGGAGCTCTCCGACCAACTCGAGAGCGTGCCGGTTCATCGGTTGCGAAATTCGGGGCGCAGCGGCGAACGATCAGGCGCCCGCCAGCCGATCCAATAGCGGGGCCGTGCGGGGGCCGACCAATTCCCGCATCACCAATGCCATATTCGTGCGCTCCACACCGGGAATCTTCAATATCTGACCGGCGATCCGATACAGATCGTCGGCATCGGTCGCGACCACCCGCACGGTGAGGTCGGTCAGCCCGGTCATGCCGCACACCTCGGTCACCTCGGGCACTTCGGCGAGTTCGTCGACCACCGAATCCAGTCGGTGCTGATCGGCGACGACCGCGACGAAGGCCGCCAGCGGATAGCCGAGTGCTCGCGGTTGCACCCGGCGCTCGAAGCTCGCGAGCACCCCGCTCGCCTCCCAGCGCGACAGCCGCGCCTGCACGGTATTGCGGGACAAACCGAGCCGGGTGGCCAGCTCGACGCCGGTCGCGCGTGGGTTGGCGACCAGTTCCAGCAATAGCCGCGCGTCGGTGGCGTCCAAGGTCACGTCGGCGGGTTCTCTACTGGTCATACGACGCAGTATGACATCAGTTCGCGGTTCAGAATTGGGCATTCTGCTTACTCGCGTATTGATCACTTGCGCACATCGCCTTCTCGTGGATGCTATGTGATATGGGGCACACCCGCCCTGTGCTCGCAGTCAGGAGGCGATCCCGAATGACGAATAAATCCGAGTACCCGGTTCAGTTGGTACAACCCGACGGCCGTCGCGTGTTCGATCGCGAATACGCCGCCCTGATCACCGATATCGGGCCCGAACAGCTGCGTGTGCTGTACCAGGACCTGGTCGTCACCCGTCGGATCGACGTCGAGGCAACCGCGCTGCAACGGCAGGGCCAACTCGGACTGTGGGCGCCGATGCTCGGGCAGGAGGCCGCGCAGGTCGGCTCGGCATACGCCTTGAACCCTGACGATTACGTCTTCTGCAGCTACCGCGAGCACGCCGTGGCCTACTGTCGCGGCGTCCATCCCACCGAACTCACCCGGATGTGGCGCGGGGTCGCGCACTCCTGCTGGGATCCGCGCGCGGTCAATATGACCAATCCGAATATCATCGTCGGCTCCCAAGGCCTGCACGCGACCGGTTACGCGTATGCCGCCCACCTCGACGGCGCGGAGATCGCGACCATCGCCTACTTCGGTGACGGTGCGTCCAGCCAGGGCGATCTCGCCGAGGCACTCGGCTTCGCCGCGAGTTGGAGCGCGGCGGTGGTGTTCTTCTGCCAGAACAATCACTGGGCGATCAGTTCCCCGGTCCGAATCCAGAGTGCGACCCCGATCGCGCGGCGCGCCTACGGATATGGGATTCCGGGCGTACAGGTCGACGGCAACGATGTACTCGCCGTGCTCGCGGTCACCCGACAGGCCGCCGCGCGGGCCAGGACCGGTGGCGGCCCCTCCTTCATCGAAGCCCTCACCTATCGGATGGGCCCGCACACCACCGCCGACGATCCGACGCGCTACCGCTCCGCCGCCGAGACCGAGGAATGGGCCCGCCGCGACCCGATCGAGCGGATGCGCAAGCTACTCGAACGAGAGACGCTGTGGGACACGGCATTCGAGCGTCAGGTCGGTGCCCGCGCGGACGAAGTCGCGCACCAGGTGCGCACCGCGACCATCGACATGCCGGATCCGGCGCCGTCGCAGCTGTTCGATCACGTCTATGCCACCTCGCATCCGCTCATCAGCCAAGAGCGCAGCGAGTACGCGGCGTACCTGGCCGGTGATCCCGGCCAGGCCACCGCGCGACCGGAAGGAGTTCCCACATGATCACGACCTTCGCCGCCGCACTCAACGCCGGGCTGCGACGGGCCATGGACGACGACCCGAAGGTCGTGCTGATGGGGGAGGATATCGGTCGCCTCGGCGGGGTGTTCCGAGTGACCGACACCCTGCAGAAGGATTTCGGGAACAATCGCGTCATCGATACGCCGCTGGCCGAATCCGGCATTGTCGGGACGGCTTTCGGCATGGCACTGCGCGGCTGGCGGCCGGTCTGCGAGATCCAGTTCGACGGCTTCGTCTATCCGGCCTTCGACCAGATCGTCTCGCATGTCGCCAAGATCCATTATCGGACGCAGGGAAAGGTGATCGCGCCCATCACGATTCGCATTCCGTTCGGCGGTGGGATCGGTTCGGTGGAGCATCACTCCGAGTCGCCCGAGGCGTATTTCGCGCACACCGCCGGACTGCGCGTGGTGACGCCGAGCAATCCCGCCGACGCGTACTTCATGATCCGCCAGGCGATCGCGCTCGATGATCCGGTGATCTTCTTCGAGCCCAAGCGGCGCTATTGGGATAAGGCCGAGGTCGACTTCGACGCCGACGCACTGCCACTGCACCGGGCGCGCGTC
Source organism: Nocardia sp. NPDC004604 (assembly GCF_040609795.1). Taxonomy (NCBI): domain Bacteria; kingdom Bacillati; phylum Actinomycetota; class Actinomycetes; order Mycobacteriales; family Nocardiaceae; genus Nocardia; species Nocardia sp. NPDC004604. The sequence continues at coordinate 52,057 of NZ_JBEXLC010000015.1, read as the reverse complement.
TGCACCGATGGTGACGACGCCACCATCGTCGCCTATGGCGGCACCGTGGCTTCCGCCATTACCGCCGCGAAAATCGCCGCGGAGGAAGGCCATTCGCTCGAGGTGATCGATCTACGCAGTCTCTCGCCGATCGACTTCGACACCATCGAGGCATCGGTGGCCAAGACCGGCAGGCTGATCGTGACGCACGAGGCGCCGGTCTTCGCCGGACTCGGCGCCGAGATCGCCGCGCGGATCACCGAACGCTGCTTCTACCACCTGGAGGCGCCGGTTCTGCGCGTCGGTGGATTCGACATCCCCTACCCCCCGGCTAAGCTCGAAAAGCACCACCTGCCCGATCCGGACCGCATCCTCGCCGCGGTCGATCGCTCGCTCGCCGCCTGACTACCGCTGACTGAGAGGTGCCCCAGTGGAAGATCGCGCCCCCGCCGAAGATCAGGGTCATATTCTGGAATTCCGACTACCCGATCTCGGCGAGGGACTCGCCGACGCGGAGTTGGTGTCGTGGTCGGTGGGTATCGGCGAGACGGTGCAGCTGAATCAGACGATCGCCGAGGTGGAGACGGCCAAGGCGGTGGTATCGCTGCCCTCGCCCTTCTCGGGCACGGTGGTCGAATTGCTCGCCGAACCCGGCCAGACGATCGCGGTGGGCGCGCCTTTGATCCGGGTGCGCAACGACCTGGAGACCGGAGCCGTGCAGGAAGGGGCGAACGGGCGGACCTCGGTACTGGTGGGGTATGGGCCCGAAGGCGAGCCGGTGTCTCGGCGACGGCGGCCGGTGCCAGCGGAATCCGCTGTGCCGCAGGATGATTCGCAGGTAGCCGGCGCGAAGCCCGGCGACCTGGCGGCGCGCGATACGGCGGGGATGCGCCGGGCCGCGGCTACCCCGGCGGCACGCAAGCTTGCCAAGGAACTCGGGATCGACCTCTGGTATATCGCGGGTTCGGGCCCCGATGGCGCGGTGACGGTCGATGACGTGCGCGGCGCGGTCCCGGTATCGCAGCCGCGGGCCGTGGCGGGCCGCACCGGCGACGGCGACCAGGCCACCGCACTGCCCATGCCGCCCTCGGTCACCGATCCGAACGCGGGGATCATCCGGCCCGCGGTTCGCGAGGAACGCACGCCGATCAGCGGGATCCGCAAACGCATGGCTGCCGCAATGGTGATCAGTGCCCGCACCATCCCGCAGGCCAGCACCTTCGTGACCATCGACTTCACCGCGTCCATGGAACTGCTCGATCACCTGCGCACCACCAAATCCTTCGAGGGCCTGACGCTGACGCCGCTGGCCCTGGTCGCCAAGTCGGTGCTCGCGGCGCTCGCGGAGTACCCCGGTATCAACGCGTTCTGGGACGAGGCGGATCATCAGATCGTCACCAGGCACTATGTGAACCTCGGCATCGCGGTGGCCACCGAACGCGGCCTGATGGTGCCCAATCTCAAGGAAGCCCAGGCATTGAGCCTGCGCGATCTGTGCCGCGAAATCGGCTGGCTGGCCGAGACCGCCCGCTCCGGCGCCGCCACGCCGACGGACCTGCGCGGTGGCACCTTCACCATTACCAATGTCGGCGTCTTCGGTGTCGATACCGGTGTTCCGCTGGTCAACCCGGGTGAGGCGGCCATCCTGTGCCTCGGCTCGATCCGCAAGCGCCCGTGGGTATTTCGCGATGAGCTCGCCGTCCGCTGGGTGACCACCCTCGGTATCAGCTTCGACCACCGGATGATCGACGGTGAGCTCGCCGCCCGGTTCCTCGCGACCGTCGCCGGATTGCTCGAGGATCCGTTGACATTGCTGAGTCGCATGTAGCCCGGCGCAGGCGCGTTGCACCCTGCGGAGGCCGCCGCAGTTCCCCGCTGTTCCGCTTCACCCCAAAGTTCAGGGCAGGACTCTTAGCCCGGGCCGCACTGTCTTTCAGCTCGGGCCATCCCCGAAAAGATTCAGTCTTGGCGGTGAGTAAGGACTTGGCGGACGATCAGACCCGCGACCAGGGCCCAGAAGGCAGCCCCGATGCCGAGGAACCCGACTCCGGATGCGGCGATCAGGAAGGTGACGACACCCGCCTCGCGGTGCTGTTCGGACTTCAGCGCACCGGCCAGCGCCGCGGCGAGGGTGGCCAGCAGGGCAAGTCCGGCAACGGTTTCCAGCGTGCCCCTGGGGGCGGTGGCGATCAGCGTGACGAGTGCGGCCGAGCCGAGCGCGAGGAGCAGGTAGGTGGCGCCCGCAGTGCACGCCGCGATCCAGCGACGCTTCGGATCCGGGTGCGCGGCCGGAGCCGCCGAGAGCGCGGCGCTGATCGCGGCCAGATTGATGGCGTGGCCGCCCGCGGGCGCGCCGAGGATGGTGCCGATACCGGTGACGGTCATCGAAGCGCGCCATGGCACTTGGTAGTCGAAGGACTTCATCACGGCGGTACCCGGAATGTTCTGGGACGCCATGGTGACGATGTAGAGCGGGATGGCGATGCCGATCATCGCCTGCCAGCTCCATTGCGGCACGGTCAATTCGAGCGAGGGTGCCATGGCGGCGAGATCGAGATGTTTGTGCTGCACCGCGATGCTGATGCCCGCCCCGATCGCGGCGGTGGCAAAGGCCGCGATCACCGCCCAGCGTTTGGCGAATCGCTGTAGCACCAGCCACACCGCGATCACCGGGACCACCACCGCCGGACTGGCCTGCACGGCCTTCACCGGTGCGAGACACAGCGGCAGCAGCACTCCGGCGAGCATGGCCTGCGCGATCTCCACCGGAATCGCGGCGACCAGATTGCCGAGCCGCTGCCAGAGTCCGGTGATCACGATCAACACTCCGGTGATCGCGAATGCGCCGACCGCCGCCGCCCAGCCACCAGCAACGGCCCCCGTGCTGGCCAGCAGCGCTGCGCCCGGTGTCGACCAGGCCAGTGTGATGGGCAGCCGATACCGGTAACTCAGCAGCATCATGCCGATGGCCTGGGTCACGCAGAGTGCCAAGAGTCCCGATGCCGCCTGCGCCGAGCTGGCCCCGACGGCGGTCAGGCCACTGAGCACTACCGCGAATGCGCTGGTGAACCCGACCAAAGCGGTCACGACACCGGCGGCGAGCGGCTGGGTGAGCCGCGCCTGCGCGGTAGCCGATGCTGCTGGTGCGGATTCGGCGAGCGCCGGGGAAAGCCTGGACATTTCTGGGATCTTCCCCGGTCATCAGTCCAGTTGTCACAGCCAGTCGCTCGAAACTGGACTGAATTGCTGGCGCACGCACTCCCGAGGGCGTGTGCAGCCGACCGAAAGGGGTCTTGTCTACCCGCCGGTACCTTTCATGGCGCGCTGACATCTGTGCTAGTGAATGCGTAGGGTGAGGAGTGTCGGTGCTCGTAGGGTACGGATTCAGAACTAGGAGCTTTGTTGAGCGCGGTACTGATCTCGACGGATGAACTTCGGGAAGTATTGGCAGACAAGCGGGTTCGTCTACTGGATGTGCGATGGGCACTGGGGGATCCGGACGGCCCGCAGCATTATCTGGAAGGGCATATCCCGGGCGCGGTCTTCGTCGACCTGGAAACCGAACTGGCGGCGCCACCGTCACCGGCGCGCGGGCGGCATCCGCTGCCCGATCCGACACAGCTGGAGAAGTGTGCGCGCAGTTGGGGTGTGTGCAACGGGGATCCGGTGGTCGTCTACGACGCGACCGGCGGTATGGCCGCCGCCCGGGCATGGTGGCTGCTGCGCTGGGGCGGGATCGCGGATGTGCAGATTCTCGACGGCGGCCTGCCCGCGTGGATCAGTGCGGGCGGTGAGATCGCGACCGGCGCGGAGCCCGATCCCGAACTCGGTGATGTCGAGGTGCAGCCGGGGCAGATGCCGGTCATCGATGCCGATGCCGCCGCCAAATGGTCGGGTGTACTGCTGGATGCGCGTGCGGGCGAACGCTATCGCGGCGAGGTGGAGCCCGTTGATCCGCAGGCCGGACACATTCCGGGCGCAGTCAGCGCACCGACCGCGGACAACCTCGACGCCAGCGGCCGATTCCATGCCCTGGACGCATTGCGGGATCGGTTCGCCGCCTTCGGTTCCGGACCGATCGCGGTCTACTGCGGGTCCGGCGTCACCGCGGCCCACCAGGTCGCCGCACTCGCCGCCGTTGGTATCGAGGCGGCCCTGTACCCGGGTTCGTGGTCGCAGTGGTCCAATGACCCGAAGCGTCCGGTCGCCACCGGAGCCTGAGTCCGGCCCCGGTGCGAGGCACAGTACAGGTGAAATTGCATCCTGCCGAGACGCACGCGGCGCCGGACGCGAATCACGGGCAGGTGCGGGCGATATCGTTCAGAACTGCGCTATCGGCGGCCGTCACCGGTAGGTCGTACTGGACCGCGACGGTGAGGTATCTGCCCGCATAGAAGCAATGGTTCGCCCGCGCGGGCGGCAGCCATGCCGACGGCGTGCTGTCGCCCTTGGCCTGGTTGGTGTTCGCGGCGGTGGCGAGCAGGTTCGCATCGATATCGTTGGCGAACCGCACCCGGCGCTCGCGTGGCCAGTACACCGCACCCATATCCCAGGCCGCGGCCAGCGGGTAGACGTGGTCGATTTGGATATCTCCCGCATCGGCTTTGGTGAATGTGATCCGGTTGCCGGTGTACGGATCGTCGAGGGTGCCCGCGGTGACCACACAGTCGTTGGTGCCGGGCCGAAAGCTCACTCCGGTCAGCTGTCTGCTCAGCACGTCGTTGCGGGTATCGCAGCCGTCGCGCCCACCGGGCCCGTCGTAGTCATCTGTCCAGGACGGACCGAATACGCATCCCCGCCCCTCCTGACATCCGCGCTCATAACCACCCGGATGCCCGCGCACGGCGACGACCCGCACCGAGGCGAGCAGATGCTCGAGCTGGGCCCGGCTCGGGCTGTCCGGTGTGCGCGCGACCGGTTCGGAGCCGAGGTCAGCGCATGCGGGCACGGCGAGCAGCACCACCGCGAGCAGGGTGCGCAGCGCGGGCAGGGCATGCAGTCCGAGTGGGGCACGCAGCCATCGTCGAATGTCGGCACGCACGGTGTCAGATGTACCCGCATGCACCGACATTCGTAGCACCTAGCTGGAGCGCCTCGAGAAGCGAGCCGGTCAGGGCTCACAACCAGGCGCGCGCCAGCAGTTCGTCATCGGCGACTTCGCTCGTCCGCGGCGGGAATCTGGTCGCCGATATGGACTCCGGGTGCGCGCCATCGTGCCCGATCAACCACGAGCCTCCGCGTTCCTCGCATTCGGCGATCTTCGCGAAGGTGTTGAGCAGGAACGTGACCGCCTCACGTGGGTCCAGGGTTCGGGCCAGACGCTGAGATTCACCAGGACGCGACAGATCCAGCCAGACGCCGGATTGTCCGTCGAGTCGCATGCCGACGATCTTGTCGGCATTGACGAAGGTGAATTTGCGCCGTTCCCACGGCGTAGTCGGCGTGAAGCTCTGCTCGAGTACCTGGAGCAGAATCGTCATGCTTTGCCCTCCGCTTCCGTTGACACCCAACTGCGGTTCTCTCGCGATGACCAGCGGATATACCAGTATTCTCCGAATTTTGTCCGAGTGGTAGCGATCAGTCCATCTAGTCGAGGTCAGAGACTGATCCGTGTCCAGCCGGTATCACTGTGTCCAATCTATATCTGTCTGTCCCTGCATCCTGGAAACTGTCGTCGACCAGTGATGTCGCTGCCGTCAGGTGTTCAGATCCGCGATGCGCCGTCGGTCAGGATGCGCTCGGTTTCGCCGGGTAGGTGTCGCGAAACGCGTCGCGGACGGTTGCCGCATCCGGTGCGTCTCGGCCTTCGATTCCGGAGACCACCTCGGCGACGCGCCAGAAGTTCGACGGGACCAGGCGGCCGGAAAACACGGCCCTGAGCGTGACATCAGCCGCCTCGTCCGGCTTATCGGCTGCTACCAGGGCCAAGCCCAGATCTATGTGCGCCGTCGCGATTCGACGCGGCCGGACCGCCGCAGCGCCCGCGAGATCGGCAAGGACATTCCGCGCATACGCCTCGGCGGCGGGATCCCCGATCCATGACAACGTCGTGGCTACGTAGGCATCGGACTTCGCGGGGTCATAGCGGAAATGGTGCTCGGGCCGATCGGGGACGCGCATCCCGGATACCAGCCTGGCGACCTTGCGCAGCGCCCCGTATGTGCCCTGGCTGTCCCCGAGGCGTGACAACGCGCGGCCCTCCTGTGCGGTCGCTTGGATGTAGGCCGAGCTATCCACCGGGGCGATATCCTGCGCGGCGCGCGACAGTTCGGCGGCCACGGCGAACTCGCCATTGATGAGCTGTTGCCAGGCGCGTGTTTCCAGGCACCAAGCCGAAATCTCCGGGTGGTTCGCTTCGTCGGCGATATTGCGGGCTACGCGCAGCCGCGCAGCTGCGGCCGACAGCTCACCCAGGTCGATATGGCAGGTACCCGCCAGCAAGGACAGCCAACCGGCTGCGACCAGGAGGCGCCGATGTTGGATCAGGGTCTTCTTGCCGTCCATCAAGCGTGCGGCATAGCCGAGATGCTGCCGGATATCGTTCAGCAGCTCACCGGGTGGACTGGTCGAGTACGCCGACGCCAGATCATCGACAGCCAGTTCGAGGCGGTCGAGGGTGTCACCACCGACATCCGACGCGGCCACGCGCCGAATCCACTCAGCGCCAGCCCGCTCGCCGTCCGCCGATTCGCCCAACGCGGACTCGTACGCGGCGATGACAGCGGCGGGCACAGCACGTTTGCCGGACTCGATCAGCGAGAGGCCAGCGGTGTCGCCGCCATGTGTCATGTCTGCGATGCGACCGAATCGCCCGCGCTCATGTCCGGGTCGACGCGGCGTAGCGCTGATGCCAGCCATTCGGACCTGCGATGCTCGGCTGGCATCGCGGCCAGCCCGTGTGTCGCTTCCTCGATTGCTTCGCCTGTGTACCCCAGCAGCGCCAGAACGCCGCCACGCTGCACAGCTCCGAATCCAGTACTCCACCAGTACATCGACGCGGGGGCCTCGATGCCGTCCGCCGCTTCCGCCGCAGCGTCGGCCAGAGCCAGCGCGCGTCGTGCTTGGCGCGTCTCTCCGTGCGCGGCCAATAGCTCGGCTCGCCGCATCCGTCCGTAGGCCGTGATGACGGGGTGCGCGTCTCGTACCGCCAGCGCGGCGTCCGACAGTGCGAGGACTTCGTCGTAATTCCCCGCGCTGACCGTCACGTAGCCTAGAAAGCCCAGGCTGTGCGCAATCCGGTCCGGGTCGCGGGACTCCTTCGCCAGGCTCGCTGCCGTGCCGAGGCTTCGCCGGGCAGCAGAGTCGGCTCCGATCGCGTGCTCCAGCCATCCCCGATACTGCGTGATCTCCGACGCGAGGCACGCCGCGTCGCTCCGTCCTGCACGTGCCTCACCGGCAAAGGCCTCGGCCATCTCGGCCATGCCCCGCACGGCCGGTAGAACCGTCAAAGCCCCTGCCGCGTCCTCGATTCGGCGCGTAGCCGCCAGCATTACTGCCACGTCGGACAGGGCGACGGGGTCGACGCTGGCTGGCGCTCGCGCCACCGCCGTCAGCCGCTCCAAGTCCGCGCCCAGCACCCTTTCGTAGGCAGCGACGACACCGGCAGGCACCGGGCGCTGGCCGGTCTCGATGAGTGACAGGTACGCCCGGCTGTAGTAGCTCCGCTCGGCCATAGCGCGCAGTGAGATACCCGCCGCTTCGCGAGCGGCGCGCATCAGCGCACCGGGTTCCATAAGACCAGCCTAACGTGCTTTGTGCTGTAGACGCCTGTGGACGCCGAACTACTCCATTCCCGAAAGTCGCACGCCTAGCGCGTTTTTCAGCCCCGCCGCCGGGTCGATGCCGTGCCCTCAACGGCATCCCGGCGGTGGGTGCTCACCACCAACGACGGCTGAAGGGGGACGGGAGATGGAACTCCCCGCGCGATTCGATGACGAAGACGCCAGGAAGCTGGCGATGGCTCCGGACGACGACGAGGGGTACGGCTATCTCCAGCGCGACGACGGGTCATGGTCACTGGTCGATAGCGACGGATGGGAAGTCGAGTTCGCCGAACCCGACGCCGACGTGATTTCGGCGATTGCAGCGGCGATGCGCGCGACGATCGCCGTAGACCCGCTGTCGGTCCTGGACAGCGAGATTCGATGAGCGGCGGATGGATCGTGCTCGGGTACGTCGTTGTGATCGGGCTGCCCTTGGTCGTGATCGTCGCGGTGACCTGCTGGCCTGAGCGCATCCCGAAGGATCGCACGGTGCAGGCGATCCGAGCACGTATCGAGGACGAAGATCGGGACCGCTGAGCGATTGGAGGCCAGAACCGTTTCGCCGCTACCGACTTCGGTTCCGGACGAGTCGTTTTCAGCGAGCCTGGCAAGTGGGTCCGCTGTTGAGAATCGTTCGTTAGCGAGAGGACCACGCCGCGCGCTATGCGGCAACCGTGCTCGTTCGGCGCATCTCGTTCGCTGGTGGGTTCGAGGTTTGTCGCGGCATTCTCGATGGGAGCGACAAGCGCGGGTCTGCAGATCCGCAGAGGTCGATTTCCGCCCGCCTCATTTGGTTTCAGGGTCGGCTGATGGTGGTTCGATGGGGAAGAAGATCGGGCTGAGCAGGTACTGCCCGCGGTCGGGGGTCGGCTGGTTGGCCAGCCGGGGCCAGATCACCTGGCGTAGCTCGGTGATCATCTGTTCCAGTTCCGGCCGGCTGAGCCAGACGGCGTGCTGCCGGTAGCCGACGAGATCGGTTACCGGGTCGGGGTTTTCCCGGTCGAGGTAGGCGTTGAACTCGGCGATCAGTACTGCCAGCGAGGTGGCGAAGATGCGTCGATGGTCCTCGGGCGACAGTGCCGCGGCAGCCTCGGCATCGACGCTCGCCCGGTCCTGGCGCAGCCGATAGTGGCGCTGCACCGCGCCCCGTACCCGCCGCTCCTCGGCGACTTCCAGGATTCCGGCGTCCGCGAGCAGGTCGACGTGCCGGTAGACCATCGCTTTCGATACGTCGGGAAGGCGGGCGCACAGCTCGGCGGTGGTGCGGATCTGCCCACCGCGCATCGCATGCACGATCCGCAGTCGCACCGGGTGTGCCAGTAGTTCGAATGCATCCACTTCCTAACGATCTCACATCATGATACCTTTCTCAAAGAACGAGAAAGGTACGGATATGATGGTTGATGTGAATCCGGCTGCGATTGCCGCGGCCGTGGTCGAACTCGCGCGTGCGCAGCGGTTCGCCGAGATCGAGGACATGTTCGCGCCTCGGCTGCGGGCCGCGGTGTCCGCCGAGACGGTAGAGGTGGCGTGGCGTGGCGAGATCGCCAAAATCGGAGCGGTCCGCACGGTGGGCGCGGCGCTGGGGGAGCCGATCGGAGCCGGTCTGATCAAGATGAGTGTCCCGGTGACTTGCGAGCGCGGCGGGCTCACGGTCGTCGTCTCGGTCGACGACGCCGGCAGGCTGCACGGTTTCCGGCTCGCCCCACCGAGCATGTCGGCGTGGACACCGCCCCGCTACGCCGCGCCGCGCAAATTCACCGAGCAGGAGGTCACGGTCGGATCCGGGGGGCTGGCCGTGCCGGGCACGCTGACCGTGCCCCGAGGACGTGGCCTGCGCCCGGGTGTGGTGCTGCTGGCTTCCGGGCCCACCGACCGGGATTTGACTGTGGGACCGAACAAGCCGTTCAAGGACTTGGCGTGGGGCCTGGCCAGCCGTGGCGTGGCGGTGCTGCGGTTCGACAAGGTGAACTATGTGCACGGCCAGGTGGCGGTCGAACCCGGGTTCACCATGGTCGAGGAGTACCTACCGCATGCGATAGCCGCAGTCGGTGTGTTGCAACAGCATCCGGATGTGGACCCGGCGCGGGTGTTCGTCGTCGGCCACAGCGGAGGCGGGAAGGCCGCTCCGCGGGTCGCGGCGGCCGAGCCGTCCGTTGCCGGCGTCGTGATCCTGGCCGGTGACACGCTGCCGCGCCGCCGTCCGAACCGTCCACTATCTGGCCGCGCTCGACTCCGGCCAGGACATGGCGGGCGCGGTCGAGTCGATCACGCGCCAGGCCGCGCTGGTGGAGAGTGCGAACTTGTCACCCGCGACCCCTGCCACGGAGTTGCTGTTCGGTTGGCCGGCCTCGTACTGGCTGGATCTGCGCGACTACGACCCGGTCGCGACCGCCGCAGAGCTGGACAGGCCGGTTCTCGTCATCCAGGGCGGCCGCGACTACCAGGTGACCGTCGACGCGGACCTACCCCGCTGGCAGGCGGGACTGGCCCACCGGCCCGGCGTCACGATCCGCGTCTACGACGCCGACGACCACATGTTCTTCTCTGGTTCCGGACGTTCCACACCCGCCGACTACCAACGGCCGCACCACCTCGACCCCGCCGTGGTCGCCGACATCGCCGACTGGGTTCTTCCCGGTACCAAGCCCGGCCCGCTGGCCCGATTTCTGTCGAGCCACAAGCGGTAGCGCGGATTCGAATTCCCCTTCCGAACAACAGCCGTATCCCGCGGATGAGCGAAATCGGCTCATAGCAACGACATCACCGAAAGGTCAGCGCAATGATCGAGAGCGCACCCACCACCACAGCACAACTGGACTGGATAGTGTCAGCGTCGACCCGAAGTCCCCTGCCGGACCGGGAGATCCGGGACCATCTGGCATCCGGCCTGCTGGACGCCAGCGGTGGGGCGGACGGATTCAATGCCGCCCTGATGCGGATCGGCCGGCTCGTCGTCGGTGAAATCGTCGCGGCACGACCGGACTTCGTCCAAGCCGCGGTGCACGGTGACACTGGCAACTATCTCGTCACGGTTCGCACGAACACGGCCGGGCTGATCGAAGAAGTGCGCCTGACCGCCGACGTTCCGCCACCAGCATCGTGGGCCGAGATCGATACGCGGCTCGCCCGGCTCGGCCGGCGAGTGTCCTTCGCAGCAGCGGAAATCGAACCGGACGACCACTGCCGGATCGTGCACGGCCTCAACCCCGACACGCTGCGCCCGATCGGTTCGGCGTTCAAGCTCTATGTCTTGGGAGCCCTCGCCCACGCGGTCGCCGAAGGACGCGTCGGATGGGACGAGCGATTGGCGATCAGGGATGACTGGAAAAGCCTGCCGTCGGGCACCATGCAGAACCGTCCAGCAGGCGCCACCGCCTCGTTGGCCGAATATGCCGACCTGATGATCTCGATCAGCGACAACACCGCCACCGACCATCTGATCCACCAGCTGGGCCGGGACGCAGTGGAACGCCAACTGAGGCTGTTCGGTCATCGGCAACCCGACACGAATACCCCCTTCCTGACAACCAAGGCATTCTTCCAGCTCAAGGGAAACAGCGACACGACCCGCGCGCAGCGATACCTGGCGCTGTCACCCCATGACCGAGTCGCCGCGTTGGAACAGTTGGAGCACCGGCCCCTCCCGGACCTGCAGGAGACCTGGCCCGAGCCGACACACATCGACCAGATCGAATGGTTCGCCGCCCCGACCGATATCTGCCACGCCTTCGCCGGACTCGCGCAGCTCGACCAACCCGAAATCGGCCACGCCCTATCGCAGAAAGACGAGGGACTCAACCTCGACACCAGACAATTCCCCACGGTCTGGTACAAGGGCGGCAGCGAACCAGGCGTGGTCACCCTGCACTACCTGGCCCGCACCACCGACGACCGAACCCTGGCAACAAGTCTTATGGTCTCCGACCCACACACCACCCTCGACACACTGTCAGTGACACTTGCCGGCCAGTCCGTCATCCGCGGTGCATTCCACCTGCTGGCTCACGCACAGTGAGCATGCCTGCACATCGGCCGACGTCTTCGAAACCGCCCCGCAGCACCCCCGTCATCGGCGCCGCCCAACACTCTCTGGCCTCGATATAAGCCCCGTGACCAGCGGATACGCCAACATGTTCCGGTTCTGTCCAGAAATCTGGGAAACCGGGCCGGCCGCCGCCCGATCGCTGTCGGAGGCACCTGATTGGATGGGGTGATGCTGCACGGTCTGTGGTCGCCGGGATCGGGGTTGCTGCTGTGGCAGGAGGCCCCGGTTGTCGCGCTGCCCGATCCGCTGGGTGCGGTGCTGGCGGCATCGAAGTTCCGGCATCGGGCGCAGGTGCTGGTCAACGGGGTGGATGTGGAGACCGAGCAGGTGCGGGCGCATGCGATGGTGCCCGCTGCGGCCGCGGCGGCATTGCGCCAGCGGCTGCCCGTCGAGGCGGTTTCGGGGGATCTGCGGTTTCTCGCGCATGTGGCGCACGGGGTCGAGCGGTGGGTGCGGGCCGGGCGGGTGGCACCGGAGCTGCGCCGGGACGACGGGCAGTGGTGGGTGCGATGGCGATTGGTCGGCGGGGAGCGGCAGCGCGCGTGGCTGGCGGAGTTGGCAGTGGCGATGCCGCCCGCGCTGCGCGTCGCGGGGAAGCCCGCCGTGCTGCTCGAGGATATGGTCACCGAGCTCGCCGATCCGATCGCCAGGGAGCTGATGGATCCGCCGCGGTCGGTGCATCCGCTGGTGGCCGCGCTGATCGGTGATGTCGCCCTCGATGGCGGCAGCCATCAGCTGGCCGAAGTACTGGAACGCTGGCGAGCGAGTCTGGCCGGGGACGAGCCGGAGTTGGTGCTGCGCCTGCTGGAGCCGGAGGGCGATATCGCCTTCGGTGCGGCCGATGTCGATGCCGACGCCGATGATTCGGTGGCGCTGTGGCGACTGCAGGTCTGTCTGCGCGCCGATGGTGAGGCGCCGAATCCGGTTCCGCTGCTGGGTGATCCGGTGCTGGTCCGGACGGCGATCGAGAAGCTGGGGCAGGCGACGCGGGCCTATCCGCGACTGCGCGACCTGCCGAACGATCCGCAGTCGATGGATCTGCTGCTGCCGACCGAGGTGGTCGCGGATCTGGTCGAGCACGGTGCGCACGCGTTGCAGGCGGCCGGTGTCCGGCTGCTGCTGCCGCGGGCCTGGAATATCACCGCGCCGACCATGCGGCTGCGGGTGGACAGCGCCGTCCCCGCCGCGGAGAGCGCCGTCGGCATGCGCGGACTCGTCTCCTACCGTTGGGAACTCGCGCTCGGCGATACCGTGCTGAGCAAGGCCGAGATGGCCAGGCTGATCCGCTCGAAATCGGATCTGGTGCAGTTGCGCGGCGAATGGGTGCAGGCCGACCACAAGGTGCTCGCCGCGGCCGCCCGCTATGTCGCCGCCCATCTCGACGACTCCGAAATCACCTTCGCCGATCTGGTCGGCGAACTCGTCACCGGTCATGTCGAGAAGGTGCCGATTACCGAGGTCACCGCGACCGGCTGGGCCGCGGACCTTTTGGACCGGACCCGCGATCCCGAACCGGTCACCCCGCCGGTCGGCCTCAAAGCGCAACTGCGGCCGTATCAGGAACGCGGCCTCGCCTGGCTGGCCACCATGAGCCGCTATGGCGTCGGCGCAATCCTGGCCGACGATATGGGGCTGGGCAAAACGGTGCAGGTGCTGGCCCTGCTGGTGCACGAACGCGAGACCAGCCGCTCGCTGACCGAAGACGGCGCCCGCACCGGCCGAGAGGTACACACCGCGCCACCGGTCGTGGCCAACGAATCTGGGGATGCCGCGCAATACGTTGCGGCGGAAGTCATTTCGCGCGGCGCGGCGCGGCGCGGCGGAGCCGGACGGATCGAGGGCCGCATCCGACCAGACGACGGTGCACCGGGGCCGACACTACTGGTGTGCCCGATGTCGGTGGTGGGCAACTGGCAGCGCGAAGCCGAGCGGTTCGCGCCGGACCTGCGTGTACTTGTGCATCACGGCGCGGGGCGGCGGGTCGGTGACGAACTCGACGAAGCCGTCGCCGATGCGGATCTGGTGATCACCACCTACTCGCTCTTGGCGAGGGACGCGGTCGAATTGGCTCGCCAGCAATGGGACCGCGTGGTGCTCGACGAGGCACAGCACATCAAGAACGCGGGGACCAGGCAGGCGAAGGCGGCCCGCGCACTGCCCGCGCGACATCGGTTGGCGCTCACCGGAACTCCGGTGGAGAACCGGTTGGAGGAGTTGCGCTCGATTCTGGATTTCACGATGCCGAAGGTGCTCGGCAGCGCACAGACCTTCCGTGCCCGCTTCGCCGTGCCGATCGAACGCGATCGGGACGAGAACGCGATCAGCAGGCTGCGCACCATCACCCAGCCGTTCGTGCTGCGCCGGGTCAAGACCGATCCCACCGTCATCAGCGATTTGCCGGAGAAGCTGGAGATGACGGTGCGCGCCAACCTGACCGTTGAGCAGGCGGCGCTGTACCAGGCGGTGGTCGACGACATGTTGGCCAAACTGAAGGATGCGAAGGGGATGGCGCGCAAGGGGGCCGTGCTCGGCGCGCTGACCCGGCTCAAGCAGGTCTGCAACCATCCCGCGCATTTCCTCGGCGATGGTTCGGGCGTACTGCACCGGGGCCGCCACCGCTCCGGCAAGCTCGCACTGGTGGAGGATGTCCTCGATGCGGTGCTCGCGGACGGCGAGAAGGCATTGCTGTTCACCCAGTTCCGGGAATTCGGTGATCTCATCACGCCATATCTCATCGAGCGCTTCGGCACCGCGATTGCCTTCCTGCACGGCGGGGTGCCCAAGAAGCAGCGCGACACCATGGTCGAGCGATTCCAGGAGCCGGGCGGCCCGCCGCTGATGTTGCTATCGCTCAAGGCCGGTGGCACCGGACTGAATCTCACCGCTGCCAATCATGTTGTGCACCTTGATCGTTGGTGGAATCCGGCGGTCGAGAACCAGGCCACCGACCGGGCCTTCCGGATCGGTCAGCAGCGCAATGTGCAGGTGCGCAAGCTGATCTGCGTCGACACCATCGAGGAGAAGATCGACGAAATGATCAGCGGCAAACGTCAACTTGCCGATCTGGCCATCGGCGCTGGCGAGAACTGGATCACCGAATTGAGTACCGACGAACTGCATCAGCTCTTCGCCCTCGGCGCCGAGGCGGTCGGCGATTGAGCCCCTTCGAGGACTACAGCAAGTACGGCAAGCGCCGTCCGGTCAAGGGCGGGGTCGAAGCGCGCAGCCGCCGTGGCGGATTCGGGCGCACCTGGTGGGGTAAGGCGCTCATCGAGGCGGTCGAGGCAATGGCCGAACCCGGTCGCCTGGCCCGCGGCCGCACCTACGCCCGGGCGGGGCAGGTGGTGAGCTACCGGATCGAACCGGGCGCGGTCACCGCGGAAGTGCAGGGGAGTCAGCCACGCCCGTTCACCGCCGTCTTCGCCATTCGGCCGCTGCGCGACGAGGAATTGGAACTGCTCGTCGAAACCATCCGGACCGCGCCGGGCGTGCTCGCCGAAATCGCTTCCGGCGCTTTGCCGATGAGTCTCGGCGAACATCTGCTCCCGACGACGGCCGCGGATCTGGACTTCTCCTGCACCTGCCCGGATCCCGGCTGGCCGTGCAAGCATGTGGCGGCGGTCTGCTATCTGCTCGCCGAACGTCTCGACGAGCGTCCCCGCGAAATCCTCACCCTGCGCGGCCTCGACCTGGATACGCTCATTGTCGGCATCGAACGCGATGTGCGCCCGGCGGTATCCGACGATCTCTACGGCGATCGGACCCAACTGCCCGATCTGCCGAAGGTCGAATTCCGTCCCGCCATAGACGATCTGGATCCGATGCTGCTGCGTCGGGCGCTGCGGATGATCGCCGAGGACGAGCCGATGGCCGCGGCCGGGCTGCGCGATCTGCGCGCGCTCTATCACGCGCTGGAGCCCTGACCGTGTTTCAGCGCCGTTCGACGGGCCCGGCTACCAGTACGGCGGCGAAACACAGTGTTGCGAGCGCGGATACCGCGATCACCGGTTCGGGAAAGTAGAGCGCTGCAATCCAGCAGAGGCCACCGGCCATCGCCACGCAGATGGCATTGAACAACGACCAGCGGGCGATCAACTGCGGTGCGGCGCGGACCGCGCTGATCACCAGTAGCCCGAAAAGCAGTCCGAACAGGCCCATTCCGACGCTGTAACCGGTATCGAGATCGAAGACGCTGATCTGCCTGCCCCCGTCGAACAGCGCGGTCGTCGTGCTCCTGGACAGTTCGTTGATCACCTCTTCGCCAGCGGAGTCATCGCCATTGAAGGCGTGCACGACGAGCAGGTGTGCCGCTCCGATCAGCCCGACGAGTGCGGCACCCGTGATCTGAACGGGTGCCGCCCAGCGGGCGGATGTGCTGGCGCTGGGTGCGGACGATGTGGTTATCGCGGTCATCGCGACCTCCATAAACGCGGAAATTATGATGTGTTCCAGAACAGAACAAAAATTATGTTATAGGCTGGCGAGCGTGGCAGGCAAGACTTCATGGCTGGAATCAGGGCTGGTGATCCTCGGCACAGCCGGGCCGACCGGGCTCACGATCGACAAGCTGGTCGCGGCGACCGGGCTCAGCACCGGATCGTTCTACCACCACTTTTCAGGTATGCCCGGCTACAAATCCGCGCTGCTCGGCTACTTCGAGGAACAGCACACCACGCGGTATCTGCGCGAGATCGAGGCGGCCGACCTCGATCCGCGCGGTCGGCTCGAACTGCTCATCGATCTGGTACTCGAGGATGACGAGCCCGCCAGTATCGAGGTGGCCGTGCGCGCCTGGGCGCTGGACGATCCGATCGCCGCCGCGGCGAAGGAACGTGTGGACAGCACCAGGCTCGATGTCCTGCGCACCCTGCTCATGGACTGCGGGTACGCCGAGGATGCGGCCGAGGAGACGGCGCAGATCCTCTACCTGCTGGTACTCGGCGCGGGCAATGTGCTGCCGACCGTGCCACCCGAACGGCTGCGCGTCCTCTGCCGTCGGGTCCTGTCATGACCGTCGACGATCTCGGCGCAGTCGTCGCGATCGGCCGTCCGGTTCGACGAGTGGTGTCGCTGGTGCCTTCCTTGACCGAAGCCGTCGCGGTGAGCCGTCCGGAAATCCTTGTCGCGGCGACGGATTGGTGCACGCATCCCGCCGAGCTGGACGTCGAGCGGGTGCGCGGCACCAAGAACCCGAATGTGCGCCGAATCATCGAGCTCCGGCCGGATCTGGTGCTGTGCAATCAGGAAGAGAACCGGCGCATCGATGTCGAACGGCTGCGCGGTGCAGATATACCGGTGTGGGTCACCAAGATCGAGACCTTGGCGGAAGGTTTCGGCTCGCTGCGCCGACTGTTCACCGAAGCATTGTGCGGCCAGGTGCCGGACTGGCTCGTCGAAGCCGAATCATCCTGGGCTGCACCACCTCCCGAACCGCCGCGCAACGCGGTGATCCCGATCTGGCGCAATCCCTGGATGGTGGTCGGTCACGACACCTTCACCGGCGACCTGGCCGCGCGCCTCGGACTCCGGCTCGTGCACGCCGACCGCCCTGGGCGCTACCCGCACATCGCCGAGGACGAGTTGACCCGCGACGTCGAACTCGTCCTCCTACCGGACGAGCCCTACGCATTCACCAGATCCGATGGCCCCGAAGCCTTTCCGGGCCTTCCGGTCGCCCTGGTCGAAGGCCGCAGCCTCACCTGGTACGGCCCGTCCCTCGCCACGGCCCGGGACATATTGACCCGTCAGGTCGCCGAGGCCTTCGTCGTCCGAAGCGATCAGTCGAGTTCGTAATCGAACCAGATGTGGTGTACCCCATCGCTATCGACGGTGAGACCGCCTGTGCCGGAAATACCGGTGAGCTCGCCGGTGCCGCTGTTGGCGACGATGATGAAGAATTCGTCGGTGCGGTCGGAGCCGCGCGTGCTCGCCGAATGCGCGAAGTTGAAACTGCCCGCGCGATCGTGCAGCGCGCCCTCGAACGACTCCATCGCGATGTAGGTCCCCGTGCCCGTCACGTGGTCGAAGGCGGAGGTGAACAGGGTGGTGGAGCGTCCGGTGATCTCACCGGCGTACTCCTTCGAGATGGTGGCGATGCCGACCGGCAGCGCGGTGGTGACGGCCGGATCCGGCACGACGTCGGTGGGGACGAAGGAGGCGACGGAGAAGGTACCGGTTGCTTTCATGCGGCACATGCTAACGATCGCCACCGACAAGTCCGGCTCGCGCTATGTCACCTCGGCGCCATCCATCATCAGGATTCGATTCGATAGATCCGCTGGGCATTGGTTCGGAAGATCTGTTCGAGTTCATTGCGGCCGCCGCCGTGCTCGGTGATCGCGGTGGTGATGATCTCGACACCGTCGGGGATGGTCGTAATCGGTTTGTCCACCGGGAAATTGGATCCCCAGAGCAGCCGATCGGGTCCGAAGACGTCATAGGCGTGGTCGAACAGCGGGCGAATTCGGTCCAATAGCACGGGAACTGGAGTCGAGGTGCCGCGTCGTGGCACCGGGTGGCCGAGCACGGGCATCATGAGGCCGCTGACTTTGGAAACCACATTGGCGTTTTCGGCGAGTGCCGTGAGGTCGTCGCGCCAGCGGACGAACAGTTCCCGGCGCTGGCTCGGATTGGTTCCGGTGTGTTTGCCGATCGGACCGAAAATGCCCGCGGGGGTGGCGAGATGGTCGAGCACGATCGGCACCTCGGGATAGCGCTGGGCCAATGCGGTCACATCCGGTAGTGCGTGCGAATACAGCCAGGCTTCGAAGGTGAGCCCGCGCTCGGCCAGCAGTGCGAAACCATTCAGAAATTCCTTCGTGGTGAGGGCACTTTCGATCTTCGTATACGGCCGTACACCCGAATCGGGGTGATGCGCCACATGCGCGCGAATTCCGCGCAGCAGCGGTGATGCGGCGGCGTGCGCATCGAGGAGTTCGGCGAAATCCGGCGCCGCGGGATCGGCATTGCCGATGATCGCCCCGAGGTCGGGGTTGTCGCCACCGAACGGCAGCCCGGCCACCCACGCCGTCTCCTCGGACTTATCCGGCCCGGTCCACGCGACCTCGATGTGCACGATCGTCTCGACCGGCAGGCCAGCGGCATCCACGCGATAGTTCGCTGGCTGGTATTCATGGGCGTAAGCCAAAGGATCTCCGACGAATTCGCGATCCTTACGCGGTGCCAGCCATTTGGCCACGTCGATCGGCAGCGGCACCGCCCGGAACACCTTCGCAACCGCGCTGAATTCGCGGGGCGTGGCGAATGGGTCCCATTGATGAATGTGCGCGTCGACTATCCGGATGTCCGATAGCGCCATGTCCGCCGTCCCCAATCGTGTCGAAGCCCTGACGTCGCGATTGTCACACGCGCGTATTCGCTCGCGTTCGCAATCAGCGGGACCCGTACGCGGACAGGAATGTCCGCACCGCCGAGTCGGCGATATCGCGTTGTTCGGCCTCGCCGACCTCACGGGTGCCGAGCCGGGACCGCGCCTCCAGCGGTGCGGTGAGCAGTGCGAGCAGCTGTTCGGCGGCCTGCTCCGGATCGTTGATCCGCAGACGACCGGAGAGGGCGAGTCGGGCGAGCCGGTCGGCCAGCGCCTCGGCAATGCGTTGCGAGGTGCGCTCCAGCACGGTGTCGGCCAGGTCGGGGAAGACCGCGAGCTGCGCGTAGGTCAGTGCGCGCAGCGAACGGGCGCGCTCGCTCGAACACTCGGCGAGCAGCGCGCGGGCCGTCTCGGTGAGGGTGGCGGCGAGGTCGTCGCCGGGTTCGCGGAGTCGGTCGGTGATGGCCAGGGTCTGGGCGGACACGGCATCGGCGGCGGCGAGTAAGGCCTGCCGGAACAGGGTCTGCTTGTCATTGAGGTGGTTGTAGACCGTCGGCTTGGCGACACCCGCTTCATCCGCGATCTCCTGCACGCAGGTCTTGTCGTAGCCGCGCCGCGCAAAGACGGTGAATGCGACGTCCAGGATCGCCTGCCGCTTATCGATGCGGCCGCGCGCCGCCGTCGTTCCCGTCACTCCTGCATGTTAGCGCCTGCACGGCTTCGAATGAACCCATGAGTTCACTCTTGTGCATTGACTAGACAGTTATCTAGATTGAACACATCAGTTCAAAGGAGGAGGTATCCATGATCGTTCATCTGCTGCGCTTCGGTTTCCGCACAGAGACCACCGAGGAACAGAAGGCCGAGGTGCTCGCACTCATGAAGCGCACGGCATCGGTCGAATCGGTGTCATTCGCCACCGTCGGCCAGAACCTGGGTGAGGCCAGCGGCGAGGGGCTGACCCACGCCTACTGCGTCGGCATCGAAGATTTGGCGGCGCTGGAGCGCTATCTGCACGATCCGGTGCACCTGGCCGGTGATCCGCAGATCATCCCGCACTTCCAGAAGGTCGCCATCGGACCCGACGTATCGGATGATCCGGATCCCGAACTGCGCCAGAAGATCATGGCGCTGCACGAGGCGAAGGTGGCGATGTATCCGGAATGGGCGCGTCAGATGGATTCGATTCCGGAGGTGCGAATCTTCTGAGCGCCCGCCCTATTTCACACGTTGCGCCGGTACTGGCCGCCGACGGTGAAGAAGGTGTCGGTGATCTGCTGCAGGGTGCAGACCCGGGCGGCGTCCATCAGGACCTCGAAGATGTTGTCGTCGGTGCGGGCCACCGCGTCCAGGCGGGCCAGGGCGGTGTGTGCGGCATCGCGATGGTTGTTCTGGAATTCACGCACGCGCT
This sequence comes from Nocardia sp. NPDC004604, assembly GCF_040609795.1. Classification (NCBI taxonomy): domain Bacteria; kingdom Bacillati; phylum Actinomycetota; class Actinomycetes; order Mycobacteriales; family Nocardiaceae; genus Nocardia; species Nocardia sp. NPDC004604. The sequence continues at coordinate 31,529 of NZ_JBEXLC010000015.1, read as the reverse complement.
TCAGCTGTGACTGCTTTTCCGCTTCCGTGCCGCGCGCCAGTTCGATGACCCGATGCGGTTCCCCGTGCGGGTTGCGGAAGGTGTTGACGCCGATGATCGGCAGTGAGCCATCGTGTTTGCGGTGCTCGTACCGCATGGATTCGTCTTGGATCTTGCCGCGCTGGTAGCCGGTCTCCATGGCGCCGAGGACTCCGCCGCGCTCACTGATGCGATCGAATTCGGCGAGTACGGCCTCCTCGACGAGATCGGTGAGTTCATCGATGAGAAAGCTGCCCTGGAGTGGGTTCTCGTTCATCGCGACGCCCCACTCGCGGTTGATAATGAGCTGAATGGCCAGCGCGCGGCGCACCGATTCCTCGGTGGGTGTGGTCACCGCCTCGTCATAGGCATTGGTGTGCAGGCTATTGCAGTTGTCGTAGATGGCGATGAGCGCCTGCAGGGTGGTGCGAATGTCATTGAAGCTCATCTCCTGTGCGTGCAGTGAGCGGCCCGAGGTCTGGACGTGATACTTCAACTTCTGCGAACGTTCGTTGGCGCCGTAGCGATCTCGCATGGCAATGGCCCAGATCCGCCGGGCGACCCGGCCGATCACCGAATACTCCGGATCCATGCCATTGGAGAAGAAGAACGACAGGTTCGGCGCGAAGTCGTCGATCTGCATTCCGCGCGCGAGATATGCCTCGACATAGGTGAATCCATTGGCCAGGGTGAAGGCCAGCTGGCTGATCGGATTCGCACCGGCCTCGGCAATGTGATAGCCGGAGATCGAGACCGAGTAGAAATTGCGAACGCCGTTGCGCACGAACCACTCCTGGATATCGGCCATCATGCGCAGGCTGAATTCGGTGGAGAAGATGCAGGTGTTCTGGCCCTGGTCCTCTTTGAGGATGTCGGCCTGCACGGTGCCGCGCACTGTCGCCAGGGTCCGCGCGGTGATGTCCTTGGTCTCCTCGGCGGTGGGCTCGCGGTCCTCGGCGGTCGAAAAGCGTTCCAGGGCTTGGTCGATGGCGGTATTGAGGAAGTAGGCCAGAATGGTCGGGGCCGGGCCGTTGATCGTCATCGATACCGAGGTGGACGGCGCGGTCAGATCGAAGCCGTCATAGAGCGCCTTCATATCGTCGAGCGAGGCGATGGAAACACCCGAGGTGCCCACCTTGCCGTAGATGTCCGGGCGTTCGGCGGGGTCGTGACCGTAGAGCGTCACCGAATCGAAGGCCGTGGAAAGCCTGGTCGCGTCGGCATGTTCGCTGAGCACCTTGAACCGCCGATTGGTGCGGAACGGATCGCCTTCGCCCGCGAACATCCGCGCGGGATCCTCGTTATCGCGCTTGAATGCGAAGACGCCCGCGGTGAACGGGAACCGGCCGGGCAGATTCTCCGAGCGCAGGAACCGCAGCAGCTCACCGTGATCGGTGAATCGGGGCAGCGCGACGCGCGGAATGGAATTGCCGGACAATGTCTCCCGGCGCAGCGGGGTATGGATCTCGCGATTGCGCACCCGCACCACCTGCTCCTCGCCCCGATAGGATTCGGCGAGTTCGGGCCAGTCCGCGAGCAATGCGGCATTATCGGCATGCAGTGTGGCGCGGGCCCTTTCGGCCAGCTCGGCCACCGCGGTGTCCTCGGGCAGTTCGGCCGCCACCTGGTCGAGGCGCTGCAAGCGTTGTGCCGCGACGATTTGTTCGGCGGTTACGGCGTGGTACCCGCGCACCGTTTCGGCGATCTCGGCGAGATAGCGCACCCGGGCGGGCGGAATGATCTGCGCGAATCTGGTGGAGGCGCGAGTATTCACCTTGGGAAGTACGCCGGGCTCCATGGGCAGACCGCGCACGGCGAGCAATCCGGTGAGGTGTTGGTAGAGCGCGGTCACCCCGTCATCGTTGAAGGTGGCCGCGCTGGTGCCGAATACCGGCATATCGTCGGGGGACTTCGTGAACTCCTCGCGATTGCGTACCAGCTGGCGCGACACATCCCGCAGCGCGTCCTCGGCGCCGCGGCGCTCGAACTTATTGATCGCCACCACATCCGCGAAATCCAGCATATCGATCTTCTCCAGCTGGGAGGCGGCGCCGAATTCCGGTGTCATCACATACATCGCCAGATCGACGTGGTCGGTGATCGCGGCGTCGCCCTGGCCGATGCCCGGGGTTTCCAGGATCACCAGGTCGTATCCCGCCGCCTTGCAGGCGGTCACGATGGCATCGATATTCTGCGGCAATTCGTGGCCGCCCCGGGTGGCCAGCGAGCGGAAGAAAATATGGTCGGCATCGAGGGCGTTCATTCGGATGCGGTCGCCGAGCAGCGCGCCGCCGCCGCGCCGCCGGGTCGGATCCACCGCGAGAATCGCGACCCGCAATTTGTCCTGTTGATCCGATCGCAGACGGCGCACCAATTCGTCGGTGAGCGAGGACTTTCCTGAGCCGCCCGTGCCGGTGATGCCGAGGACCGGCACGGTGCGCGCGGCGGCGGCCGTTGCCAGCGCCTGCCGATCGGATTCCGGCAGTGTGTCCTGCTGCAGACAGGTGATCGCACGGGCAAGTGCGGCCCGCTCACCGGCGAGCACCGCGTCCAGCACCGGCGGCTCCGTGGCGAGATCGATATCGCAGGCGCGAATGAGCTGATTGATCATGCCGGGCAGGCCGAGTCGCTGGCCGTCCTCGGGAGAGAAGATCGTGACACCGGATTCGGCGAGTCGCGCGATCTCCTCGGCGACGATCACCCCGCCGCCACCGCCGAAGATCCGAACATGTTCGGCCCCTGCCTTTTTCAGCGCATCGGCGAGATATTCGAAGTATTCGACATGTCCGCCCTGATACGAACTCACCGCGACGCCCTGGACATCCTCGGTGAGCACCGCGTCGACGACCTCGCTGACCGCGCGATTGTGCCCTAGGTGAATGACCTCGGCCCCCTGCGCCTGCAGAATCCGCCGCATGATGTTGATCGCCGCATCATGCCCGTCGAATAGCGCGGCCGAGGTCACGAATCGGACGGGATGGGTGGGCGTGTAGAGCGCGGTGCTATCGGCCACGGGGTCCTCCGGGGGAGATCCTGTATGGCGCCCGATACTAGGACGTCAAACTAATCCTACGGTGATGGCGGTCACAGCGCTAGGTGAACGCGCCCCGGCGGGTTGCGCAGAACCGCCCACACCAGCTGGTCGTGCGGGGGTCGTAGTTCGCTCGACGGTTGCCGTGGGATCGATCACACTCCGCCCGCGCCTCTACTTTACTTGGACATCCAACTATAGGATGACCGTAGATCGCGCGATGCGCGGCGTCGACTACGAGAACAGGACTGGCATGGTTCGCGAACTGACTCATTACATCGGCGGACAGCATGTCGCCGGGGCCTCGGGCAACTTCGGCGATGTCTTCGATCCGAATACCGGCGAGGTGCAGGCGCGGGTGCCGCTGGCGTCCAAGGCCGAGGTCGATGCCGTCATCGCGAATGCCGCCGAGGCGCAGCAGGTCTGGGCCGCGTTCAACCCGCAGAAGCGGGCGCGGGTGCTGATGAAATTCCTGACGCTGGTGCAGGACGAGATGGATTCCCTTGCGGCACTGCTGTCTTCCGAGCACGGCAAGACCATTGCCGATGCCAAGGGCGATATCCAGCGCGGCATCGAGGTCATCGAATTCGCGGCGGGTATCCCACATCTGCTCAAGGGCGAGTACACCGAGAGCGCGGGCACCGGGATCGATGTCTACTCCATGCGTCAGCCGCTCGGCGTCGTCGCGGGTATCACCCCGTTCAACTTCCCGGCCATGATCCCGCTGTGGAAGGCCGGTCCGGCGCTGGCATGTGGAAATGCCTTCGTGCTCAAGCCATCCGAGCGGGACCCCTCGGTGCCGCTGCGGCTGGCCGAACTGTTCCTCGAGGCCGGTCTGCCCGCGGGTGTATTCAACGTGGTCAATGGCGATAAGGAAGCGGTCGACGCGATCCTGCACTCGCCGACCGTCAAGGCCGTCGGCTTCGTCGGCTCCACCCCGATCGCGCAGTACATCTACGAAACCGCCACCGCGAACGGCAAACGCGCGCAATGCTTCGGCGGCGCCAAGAACCACGCGATCGTCATGCCCGATGCCGACCTCGACGATGTTGCCGACCAGCTCATCGGCGCGGGTTACGGCTCGGCGGGCGAGCGCTGCATGGCCATCTCGGTTGCCGTCCCGGTCGGTGCCGAGACCGCGGATCGCCTGCGCGAGAAGCTGATCGAGCGGATCGCCAAGCTGAATGTCGGACGCTCCGATGACGCGGGTGCCGACTTCGGCCCGCTGGTCACCAAGGACGCGCTCGGCCGGGTCGAGAACTACATCCAGATCGGCATCGACGAGGGTGCCGAACTGGTGATCGACGGCCGCGGCCTGGCGGTGGAAGGCGGCGAGGGCGGCTACTTCACGGGCGCGACGCTTTTCGACCAGGTCACCCGGGAAATGCGGATCTACAAGGAAGAGATCTTCGGTCCGGTGCTGTCGATTGTGCGCGCCAAGGACTACGACGAAGCACTGGCCCTGCCCAACGAGCACGAGTACGGCAACGGTGTCGCGATCTTCACCCGCGACGGTGACACCGCACGGGATTTCGCCGCCCGCGTGCAGGTCGGCATGGTCGGTATCAATGTGCCGATCCCGGTGCCGATCGCGTATCACACCTTCGGTGGCTGGAAGCGCTCCGGTTTCGGCGATCTGAACCAGCACGGCCCGGATTCGATTCGCTTCTACACCAAGACCAAGACGGTCACCCAGCGCTGGCCCTCCGGTCTCAAAGACAGCAACCACTTCGTCATTCCGACCATGGACTGACCGAGCGCTTCGACGAGAGGTTGACGATCGTGTTCGCACTCGATGACGACGAGCGCGCCATCGCCGCGATGGCGCGCGACTTCGCCGACGAATATCTCGCCCCGAACGCCCTCGAATGGGATGAGCAGAAGCACTTTCCGGTGGATGTGCTGCGCAAGGCCGGCTCGCTCGGTATGGGTGGCATCTATATCGGTGAGGATGTCGGTGGCTCCGGACTGCGCAGGCTCGACGCCGTGCGCATCTTCGAACAGTTGGCCACCGGCTGCCCGGCCATCGCGGCGTATATCTCCATTCACAACATGGTTTCGTGGATGATCGACAGCTACGGCAATGCGGAGCAGCGCAACCATTGGCTGCCCCGACTGGCCTCGATGGAATGGCTCGGCAGCTACGCACTCACCGAGCCGGGTGTCGGATCGGATGCGGCGGCCTTGAGTACCAAGGCCGTTCGCGACGGTGACGACTATTTGCTCACCGGGGTGAAGCAATTCATCTCCGGCGCGGGCAGTACCGACGTGTACGTCATCATGGCGCGCACCGGCGATGCTGGTGCACGCGGGATTTCGGCGTTCATTGTGCCGGCCGATACCCCGGGAATTTCCTTCGGCGCCAATGAGAAGAAGATGGGCTGGAATGCGCAGCCCACCCGTCAGGTGATTCTGGACAATGCCAGGGTGCCCGCCGCCAATATGCTCGGCATCGAGGGCAATGGCTTCCGTATCGCAATGAACGGACTCAACGGCGGCAGGCTCAATATCGCCGCCTGCTCGCTCGGCGGCGGTCAGTCGGCGCTGGACAAGTCGGTGGCATACCTGGCCGAGCGCAACGCATTCGGCAACCGACTGCTGGACAATCCGGCACTGCAATTCCAGCTCGCGGATATGCGCACCTCGCTGGAGGCGGCGCGGACGCTGCTGTGGCGGGCCGCGGCTGCGCTGGATGCGGACGCCGACGACAAGGTCGAATTGTGCGCGATGGCAAAGCGATTCGCGACCGACGCCGGATTCGAGGTCGCCAATAAGGCGCTGCAATTGCACGGTGGGTACGGCTACCTGGCCGAATACGGCGTGGAGAAGATCGTCCGCGATCTGCGGGTGCACCAGATTCTGGAGGGCACCAATGAAATCATGCGGGTGGTCGTCGCCCGCTCGGTGGTAGGAGCAGCATGAACGAGTCCGAAGTCATTGTCGATAAACGTGACGGGCTCGGTCTGATCACACTGAACCGGCCAAAGGCCATCAATGCGCTGAACCATCCAATGACCCTTGCCATTACCGCCGCACTGCAGGCCTGGGTGGATGATGACGAGGTGCGTACCGTCGTCGTCACCGGGGCGGGGGAGCGCGGGCTGTGTGCGGGCGGCGATATCGTCGCCATTCACAATGACGCGAAAAGTGGTGCCACCACGGCGGATTCGGCTACCGGCGTCTTCTGGCGCGATGAGTATGTGCTCAACGCGTTGATCGGCCGCTATCCGAAGCCGTATGTCGTGGTCATGGACGGCATCGTGATGGGCGGCGGCGTCGGACTTTCCGGTCACGGCAGCCATCGCATCGTCACCGAACGCTCCAAGGTCGGCATGCCCGAGGTCGGTATCGGCTTCATCCCCGATGTCGGCGGCACCTACCTGCTCGCCCGCACCCCCGGCGAGATCGGCACGCACGTCGCACTGACCACCGCGCGAATGAATGCCGGTGACACCATTGCCGCGGGCTTCGCCGACTACTACATGGCCTCGGAAGATATTCCGGCACTGCTGGAAACGCTGCGGACCGAGACCGCGGAGATCGCCATCGCCAAATTCGCCACGGACGCACCGGAGTCCGGACTCCTCGCCCAGCGGGACTGGATCGACGCCTGCTACAGCGCCGATACCGTCGAGGAGATCGTCGATCGGTTGCGGTCGCACGGGTCGCCGGAGGCCGCCAAGGCCGGCACCGAACTGCTCGCCAAATCGCCTGTTGCGCTCAAGGTGACGCTGCGTTCGCTGCGCGCGGCCCGCGCCGCGACCAGCCTCGAGGCCGTCCTGAACGCGGAGTACCGGGTCTCGATCGCCGCGCTGGCCTCGCACGATCTGGTCGAAGGCATTCGCGCGCAGGTGATCGATAAGGACCGCAACCCGCAGTGGTCGCCCGCGACGCTCGCCGATGTCACCGACGCGCAGGTCGACGCGTACTTCGCCGAATTGGGCAATAGGGAACTGGGTTTGCCGCAGCGGAGCCCGCGCGGCGACCGGACAACACCGGAGGAAAGCAAGTGACGAAAAAGATCGGTTTCCTCGGCCTCGGCCATATGGGCGGGCCGATGGCCGCGAACCTGGTCAAGGCCGGCTATGACGTACTCGCCTTCGACCCGGTCCCCGCCGCACAGGAGCAGGCGCGCAAAGACGGTGCCACCGTGGTGGATTCGGCCGTCGCGGCCGCCGCCGGCCGCGATGTCGTGATCACCATGCTGCCCAACGGCAAGCTGGTTCTCGACGTCTACGCCGACCTGCTGCCCGCCGCCGACACCGGCACCCTGTTCATCGACTGCTCCACCATCGATGTCGCCGACGCCAAGGCCGCGGCCGTCCGCGCCAGCGACGCGGGTCATCGCGCACTGGACGCCCCGGTCTCCGGCGGTGTCGCGGGTGCCGCCGCTGGCACGCTGACCTTTATGGTCGGCGGCGGCGCGGCCGACTTCGCCGATGCGCTCGACGTACTCCAGGTGATGGGCGGCAAGGTCGTGCACTGCGGCGGCTCCGGCGTCGGCCAGGCCGCCAAGATCTGCAACAACATGCTGCTCGGCATCTCGATGATCGGCCTGTCCGAGGCCCTGGTCCTCGGTGAGAAGCTGGGGCTGAGCCACCAGTCCTTCTTCGACGTTGTCTCCACCGCCTCCGGCCAGAGTTGGGCGCTGACCAGCTACTGTCCGGTTCCCGGTCCGGTACCGACCAGCCCGGCCAATAACGACTACCAGCCCGGATTCGCCACCGCGCTGATGACCAAGGACCTGGGTCTGGCCGCGAACGCCCTGCGCGATAACGGTGTCGACGGTCAACTCGGACTGCTCGCCGCCGAGATCTACGCCCGTTTCAACCAGGCGCAGGCGGGAAGGGACTTCTCCGCTATCGTCACCGATGTCCGCAACCGATCCGATCAAGAGGGTGCCTAAAGTGGGTGTATCGCGAAGCGATTCCGTGGGGGGTGGCGGTCGGGCGACGGGTGGGCCCGACTTCGAGACGATTCTGCTGGAGCGCAAGGGCCGGGTCGGCTGGATCACGCTGAACCGCCCCAAGGCGCTGAACGCGCTGAATGCGCAGGTCCTCGACGATGTCATTGCCGCGCTCGACGAACTCGAGCACGATGACGCGATCGGCGCCATCGTCATCACCGGTTCGGAGCGGGCCTTCGCGGCCGGTGCCGATATCAAGGAGATGCAGCCCAAGTCGTACATGGATATGTTCATGAACGACTACTTCGCCCGCTGGGACCGGCTGGCGCAGTTCCGCAAGCCGACCATTGCCGCCGTCGCCGGATACGCCCTCGGTGGTGGCTGCGAGCTGGCCATGATCTGCGACATCCTGCTCGCCGCCGATAATGCCAAATTCGGTCAGCCGGAGATCAAACTCGGCGTCATCCCTGGCATCGGTGGCTCGCAGCGCCTGACCCGCGCGATCGGCAAGGCCAAGGCCATGGATCTGGTGCTCACCGGCCGCAATATGGATGCCGAAGAGGCCGAGCGCGCCGGACTCGTCTCCCGCATCGTCCCCGCGGCCGAACTGCTCGACACCGCACTCGAGGTCGCCGAGACCATCGCATCGATGTCGCTCCCGGTGACCATGATCGCGAAGGAAGCGGTGAACCGGTCCTTCGAAACCACCCTGTCCGAGGGCCTGCGCTTCGAACGCCGAGTCTTTCACTCGCTGTTCGCGATCGAGGATCAGAAGGAAGGCATGGCCGCCTTCGTCGACAAGCGTCCGGCGAAGTTCACCAACCGCTGACACCGTGCCGCACTGAGGTATTCGAACAAGCACTGTGCCCGGCCGAGTGGATCTCGGCCGGGCACAGGTGTATTCGATCAGCGGCGGCCACGTTGCCGAAACGATTGCGACAGATCCGCGGTGGCGGTCCCCACATACCGGGTCGCGACCTCGCACACGGTGCACGCAATGCGCGATCCCCACCGAATATGCGCGAGCGTGGGCGCCCTGCTGGAGGGCAGCGAGACGGCGTGTGCGCCCGCTCGTGCTGGGCACTCAGTTGAACGGCTTCGCCGGGATGCCTACGATCTCCACCGGAGTCGGGGCGTTGCCGCCGTCCGGGCGCTGAGCGGCGGTGTGGTCGATGGCGAGGAGGCCGACGATCGTTGCACCCAATGCGATCGTAACCGCAGCCGCGGCAATGAGTTTGCGGCGGTCGACGGTGGTCGGCAGCAGGAAACCCGGCTGCGCTCCGCTGCGCAGTCGCGCCATGCGCACATCGCCGATGGGGCGTTCGGCGGCGAGCAGGACGGCACCGCGGGCCGAGACGTACTCCGGCTCGGAGTCGTAAATGACCGGGAGTTCGATCGTTTCGGTCAGTTCCTCGCGGATGCTGGGGTTGCGGGTGCAGCCGCCGAGTAGGACGAGCGCCTCCGGCTGGACTCCGGTTTCCTCGATCAATTGGCGGACGAACGAGGCCGAATGGTGGATGCCAGCGGCGCACAATTCGGCGAGGTCGCTGCGGGTGACCACGGCGCGCTCGCCGGAGTTGGTGTCCATGGCGGTGATCACACGGGCGCTGCTGAGTTTTTCCCGGTGCCTGCGGCTGGTCGGCTTGTCGGTGAGCACCCCGCCGCGTGCGAGTTGCCAGCGCAGCAGTGCGTCATAGCCGTCGCCGCCGAGCACCGTACTGCGTTTGCTGGACAGGATGGTGTCGGTCCGGCAGTCGGCGTGGGTGATGGTCAGGCCGGAGCTGCCGAGGTCGTAGAGGATGACCGAACCGCTGGTGGGCAGGCGGCCGGTGAAACGCAGGTACCGCAGTTGGGCCAGCGGTTCGTCGACGATGGTGAGCCGGGTGTGGTCCGCGGTGGTTCGGATGGCGTCGGCGTGTAGCGGGCAGCGACAGGTGACGGCGGTTCCGCTGATCAGTTCGTCGCGCCGGTCGGCGGCCGCGCGCATCTGCCGAATCGCCTCGAAGACCGGTTCCTCGACCCCACCACCCGCCCGACGCGGCACCTGACAGCGATCAATCGGAGGGAGGTGCGGCTGATCGGAATGTGTCAGCATCGCGCGAGCACCACCAGCGCCCGCCGAAACCCCCAAGACCAGCACCATGGACTCCATGGTGAACCCTTTCGGGTTCGCTGCCAAGACGACGGGGCGGGGAATTCGCTAGTTGGATGCCAGACCGTTACCGGTTGGTCGTCGGGGTGGTGTACAGACCGACTGGTCTGGCCGGTTTGCTACTCCGCGTGGGTCGACCAGCGTGCCGGTGTGTCACCGGTGTCGAAGTCGCCAGCGGCATGGCGGAATTCGGCGAGCAATTGCAGCAGGGTGTGCAGCCGATCCGGCGGAAGTCCGGGGAGCGCGAAGACTTTCGCATTGAGTTCCTCGGTTGCCTGAGCAACCAATTCCCTTCCGGCAGTGGTGATTTCGATAAGGGTGGCGCGCCGATCGCTGGGATGCGGCACGCGCTCGACGAGTTTCGCGGCCTCCAGTCGATCGACGGTATTCGTCACGCTGGTGGGGTGCACCTGCAGGCGCGCACTGGCCTTCGCCATCGGCAGTGCGCCGGTCTTGCTGAAAGACAGCAGCATGAGAAGTTCATATCGGGAGAAGGTCAGACCGGTCGGTTTCAGTGCTTCGTCCACCCGGGCCATCACGATTTGCTGGGCCCGCACCAGCGAGGTCACCGCCGCCATGCCGTCGGCGACATCGCCCCAGCCGTGGCCGACCCATTGGCGATGGGCCTCCTCGATCGGATCCTGCGGGAGTGGGCGTGGCCGTGACATGGCTCCGATCATTGCATGTTCCCCCGCCTTCCCGGGGCTTCCGCCGACCGGTGAGTGCGGCGAAAGTTGAGTTGCGGACCGGCGGTCGAGTGCCTGGCCGAGATTTGGGCGTACCCGGTGGGTCACTCATGTCCTTGCGAAATCGGTTGCTGCGATGTTCCGCCGGATGGGGCCGCCGTGACGGGTTTCGATCATTGCTCGCCGGTTGAGATCACGGTGAGTGCAATCGTGGGCAATTCGATGCGGCGACGGCAATATTCATGGCGAGGCGGGCGTGGCTGAGTGGTTTAGGCAACGGTCTGCAAAGCCGTTTACGCGGGTTCAATTCCCGCCGCTCGCTCCAAGAAAGGTGCGCCGCCATGGGTGCCCGGCTCGGTGATACGCCACCGCCGAGCCGGGTGTCCGTGGTTCAGGCCGCAGCTTCGAAGGCCACGGCTGTGCCGAGCACATCCAAGTGCACCCGCTGACCCACAGTCGGCGCGGCGACGCTGGCACGGCGCACCAGCACCGGATCGGTGTCACCGTCGAGTGCGATGGTCAGCATCACATCCGCCCCGCGGAACTCCACATCGCACACGATCGCACTGCTCGGTTCACCATCGGAAACCACATGCGCCACAAGCTGTTCCGGCCGGATCATGAGGGTCGCCCGACCCGACGGCGCCGACTTCTGCACCGGAATCCGGCCGAGTGCGCATTTGGCGATATCGCCGTCGACCACCGCGTCGAGCAGCACGCAATCACCGAGGAACTTGGCGGTGAACAGGTCGGTGGGCGCCGTGTAGACCTCTTCCGGAGCGCCGACCTGGGTGAATACTCCCTCGCGCATGACCGCGACCTGCGCGGCGAAGGACAGCGCCTCCTCCTGGTCATGGGTGACCAGAATGCTGGTCATACCCGCCGCACGCAGCGTCTCGGCCACGGCCTGTCTGGTGGTGGCGCGCAGCCCGGCATCGAGTGCGCTGAACGGCTCGTCGAGCAGTATGACATCGGGTTTGCGGGCGAGCGCGCGGGCGAGCGCGACGCGCTGCTGCTGGCCACCGGAGAGCTGATGGGGACGGCGGTCGGCGTAGGACGGATCCAGCGAGACCATCTCCAGCAGTTCGTTCACCCGGCTCTTACCGCGGCGCAGACCGCAGAATCCGCGGTGCAGGCCATAGGCGATGTTCTGGCCGACGGTCAAATGTGGGAACAGCGCACCGTCCTGCGCGACATAGCCGACATTGCGCCGCTGCGGCGGTACCGAAAAGCGGTCGCGGGTTACGGTTTCCGCGCCGATGGCGACCGAACCCGCATCCGGGGCCTCGAATCCGGCGATCACCCGCAGCAGCGTGGTCTTACCGCAACCCGACGAGCCGACCACCGCGGTCGAACTGCCATTGGGCACGTCCAAACTGATTCCGCCCAGCACCTGCTGCTGGCCGAAGGTCTTCGAAACGTCGTCCACGACAAGCCGACTCATAGCCCGGCCGCCTTCCTGGATTGGGTGAACAGCAGATATGTCACCGGAATCGCGGCGACGATCATGATGAGTGCGTAGGGTGCGGCCGCGGCGTAGTCCAATTCGCCCGATAGCGACCAGAATCGCATTGCGAGGGTGCGAGTTCCGCTGGGGGCCAGGAGCAATGTCGCGGTCAGCTCGGTCGCGACGGCCACGAAGACCAGCGCGGCCGCGGCGGCCGCGGCGGGTGCGGTCAGCCGCAGCGTGACGCGAACGAAGGTGACCGGACCGGACTGTCCCAGCGAGCGCGACACTTCTTCCAGCCCGACCGGCACCTGCGCGAGTCCGGCGCGCACGCTGACCAGCGCCCGCGGCAGGAACATCAGCACATATGCCACGACGACCATGGCCACCGTCTGATAGAGCGGCGGCGCCCACCGAATGGTGACGGTCACCATGGCCAGCGCGATCACAATGCCGGGCAGCGAACTCGTAATGTAGTTGGCGCCCTCCACAGTTCGGGCGAATGTCGAGGTGGAACGCACCGCGATCCAGGCCACCGGAAATGCGCACACCGTGGTGATCAGCGCGGCCATCGCCGCCAGCGCGATGGTCTGCCCGAGCGCCGTACCGATCTCGGTGATATCCCAGACCCGCGCACCGCCGATGCGCAGCCAGCGCACGATGGTCCACAGCGGCACCCCGATCGAGCAGGCGACAACCGCGGCCAATGCGAGGAGCACCGGAATCGTGCTCGGTCCCAACGCAACTCGGGTCGCCGCACGCGGCGCACCGCTGCCGATCCTGGCGTAGCGCGCCTTACCGCGCGCTCCGGCCTCGGCCGCGAGCAACACCAGGCAGCACAGCACCAGCACGCCCGCCAGCATGCTGCCCGCCGGACCGGCGAAGCTGGATTGATACTGCTCGAAGATCGCGGTGGTGAAGGTGTCGAACCGAATCATTACGAATGCGCCGTATTCGGCGAGCAGATGCAGCGCGATGAGCAGCCCGCCGCCGAGAATCGCCAATCGCAACTGCGGCAATACGATTCGGGTGAACACCGCGACCGGGCCGGAACCGAGCGCGCGTGCCGATTCCTCCACCGCCGGGTCGAGGCGGCGCAATGTGGCCGCCGCGGGCAGATACACCAGCGGGAAATACGACATCGTGGAGATCACCACGCCCGCCGACAGTCCGTGCATGGTCGGGAAGACGCTGACCCAGCCGTAGCTGTTCACGAACGCGGGCACGGCCAGCGGCGCCGCGAAGACCGGCCCCCACCATGCCGCGCCCGGCACATTCGTCCGCTCCACCACCCACGCCAGCCCGATGCCGAGCACCACGCAGATGGGCACGGTGATGAGCACCAGCGCGGCCGTATTGCGCAGCAGGTCACCGACTCTCGGGCGGAACACCAGCTGCGCGGCTTCGTGCAGGCCGGTGGTGAAGACGGTGGACACGATGTAGCCGAGCGGCACGAACGTCGCCGCCACCAGCAGTAGGGCGACGATCGTGACCAGCGGGCCTGGTCTCCCGACCCGGCGTGCGGCGACAGCGGTCCGAAGGGCCATGACTAGAGCAGACCCGCGTCGGTCATCAGCGCCGTCACCTTCTTGGCGTCGAGCTTGCTCGGGTCGACGGCCGGTGCCTGCAGCGAGGCCAGCGGCGGCAGCGCCGGATTGGCCGCGACATCACTGGCAACCGGGTATTCCAACGAGGTGCCGTCGCGCAGGATCTCCTGCCCCGCCTTGGATGTGATGAACGCCAGGAACTTCTGTGCCGACTCCTGCTTCTTGCTCGACTTCAGCACGCCGCCACCGGAAACCGAGACGAACGCGCCGGGATCCTGGTTCTTGAAGTAGTGCAGCGCGGTGTTGTTGCTGCTCTCCTTGGTGTTGGCCTGGTCGCGGTACCAGTAGTAGTGGTAGATCACACCGCCGTCGGGCTGGCCGGAATTGACCGCCTTCATGGTCGCGACATTGTTCGGGAACGCCGTGGCGTTGTCCTTCATGCCCTTGAGCCACGCCTTGGTGGCGTCCTCGCCCTTGAGCACGAGCAGACCCGCGACGATGGCCTGGAAGTCGGCGCCGGAAACGCCGGCGCCCCAGCGGCCCTTCCACTGCGGCTGTGCCAGATCCAGCAGCGACGCGGGCAGCTGGGCGGCCGCGATCTTATCCTTGTTGTAAACGAAAACCGTTGAGCGGGCTGCGATTCCGGTCCACTTCCCGGTGGACGGTCGGAACTGCGCTGGCACCTGGTCCAGGGTCTTGCTGTCCACATCGGCGAACAGTCCGGCGTTCTCGACCAGTGCCATGGCGGGGGAGTTCTCGGTGAGGAAGACATCGGCGGGGGAGGCGGCGCCCTCGGCGACCAGCTGATTGCCCAGTGCGGTGTCACCGCCCTGGCGCAGCGTGACCTTGATGCCGGTCTCCTTGGTGAACTCGTCCACCCATTCCTTGGTCAGGGATTCGTGCTGGGCGTTGTAGACGGTGATCTCGTTCTTGTCGTCCGAGGAATTCGAGCAGGCCGTCAGGCCGAGCGCCGCGACGCTGACGGCCAGCGCTGCGGAAACCGATTTCCATCTGATCGACATGTTCGAGTCCTTCCGACACCTGCAAGGTTCCACTTCATATGATGAGGCTTACCTAAGCAAGATACCGCGTCCGACGTGCGCGGATGGTATCGGTACGGCTGCGGCGGCCGTGGTTCGCCGCGCGAGTCAGCTCAGTCCCGAGAAGTCCCGCAGCACAACGTGATTGCGATCGGCGAAGGTGCCGAGCGTGTAATCCGGCAGCAGCCCGAAGTATTCACCACGGGTCATCGCGCTCCAGCGGCGCGCGGCGGCGGTGCGGGTTTTGTAGAAATTGATCATGTACCCGCCCTCGTACAGGCGCAGCAGGCTGTAGCCGCCCGGATACTCCTTGACCGCTGCCACCTCGAGGAATTCCACCGCACAGCCGGTATCTGGACGAGTGCGACGGTTGCGGTGGGTATGGCCGCTGTGCTGGAGAAATACTCCGGGAGCGCGTTCGTAGAGCGTCTGGAGTTCGAGGCTGTCGGAGCGGTTGAGGACGAAACCCGGTCCGGCGGTATTGGTCAGACCGGATTCAGTGGTCACCGGGTGGTGGCCGAATACCAGCGTCGGGCGGTCCGGATCGGTGCGCAGCAGTTCGCCGAGCCGGTCGAATTGCGGACGTTCGATGCTGCCGCCGGAACCGTCGAGTTCGCTGGTGTCCAGGCCGAGTAGCCGCAGGCCCCGCACCTCGTGCTCGATCAGTTGCTGGCGTGGATTGAACTGCTCGGCCCAGCAGTCGTGATGATCCGCGGGTGCCGGGAGGCAGCCTTGATATTCCGATCCGATGTGCGGGCGGTCGTGATTGCCGCGCACGGCCAAGTAGTCGCGGCCCGGTATGCCCCAGGTGTCCAGATGTGCGCGGACCGCCCGCGATTCCTCCGGTCGCGCCTCGGCGGTGAGATCGCCCGCGATGAGCAGTGTGTCGGCGCCGCGGTCGGGGCGGCGCAGATCATCGAGCAGTGCGGCCAGCATCACCTCCGGATACGGCGGTAGGCCCGGCTCCTGCTGGAAGCCCGGCGGCAGGCTGTCGACGATGAGCCCGCTGACCTGTTCGCCGTAGTGCACATCATTGGCGAGGGCGATGGTGTGCAGTTGGCGGCCCGGCGGCGGGGTCAGGGTGGTGAATTCGCCTATGGATTCAGGACTTCCAGGGGTGAGGGTGGTCAGCGAGACAGCGGGCGCGGCCTTGGCGCCGTTCGACCAAGCTTCGAATCGGTAGGTGCGGCCGGGGTCGAGGCCATCGATCTCGGCGTAGTGGAACGGGGTCCGCTCGTCCTCGGCGTAGACCGTCCCCGGTGCCAGCGGTGAGTCCGCCGGACCCAAGCGAACCTGGGCGTCGGTATCGACCGGCAGCAATCGTCCGGTGGGATCCGGGGCCACCGTCGTCCAGGTGAGAATCACCGATCGATCGGTGACCGTGACGATCTCCAGATCGGTCGCCAAGAGCGGATTCGGTTGGGCCCGAACCGAACCCGGTGCGGCGAGTGCGATCAACGCGGCCGATCCGACGGCGCTGAGGAAGGTCCGACGCGACGGTCCGCAGCAGCTCATTCGACGAGATTACGTCAGTTCTTACCCGCCTCCGCCGAGCAGACCTTCCACTTCCCATCTTCCTTGCGCAGGTGTTCGGTGGTGCCGGTGTCGGTATCGGGGGTCTCGCCCGGAATGGTCAGCGTGAGTTTGCCGGTGATCCGGGCCGTCGCGCGGTCACCGGTGACGACAATATCGTCGATCTTGTCGATGCTGACCTCGACCTTGGCGCTATCGAAATCCTTCTTCTGCTCATCGGTCAGCGTGTCGAAGTCGGCACGGTCGGCCGCACACGCCTTGGCCGCCGCGGCGGCGAAACCACGCGATCCGAGCGTGTCGTAGAAATCGTGGATGGCCACCTCGATCTTCTTCTCATCCGAGGCCAGTGGCGTCTTGCCCTGCACGGTGAGAACCACGCCCGCTGCCACCGCACCCGCGATGGCGAGCACCAGCACCAGCAGTCCGATGATCAGGCCTGTCCTGCGCTGCTTCGGCGGCTGATAACCCGGGTAGCCCGGCGGATTTCCGCCCGGTGGCGGATATCCGGGCACACCCTGTGGCGCATACCCTTGACCGCCGGGTGGCGGATACCCCTGTGCGCTGGATGGCGGATAACCCTGGCCGCCGGGCGGCGGATAACCCCCTGGCTGCGGATACCCCTGCCCGGTCTGCGGGGGATACGGCTGCCCATAACCCGGTTGCTCCGGTTCCTGCGGCTGTCCGAATGGCGGCTGCCCGCCCGGCGGATATGTCATCGACGTGTCCTCCCACTCACCCCGGCTTATGTGGAAGGTTACGGCAACGTGTACCTGCGCGACCGGAACACCGACCAGCGATCCACTCCCGAATTAGGACAGCTGTCCCAAGGGCCGAGCCGCCTACCGCACACGTTGCGTCATGGCCTGTCCCATCGGCTGAGCTGAGTTACAAATACCAATTCGGTGCGGTCACCCGGCAATATGATGTCGGAGAACTCGATGGTGCGTCCTGTCGTATCGATCATCTGCTTGCGTACGGCCAAGACCGCGACACCGTGCGGGATATCGAGTTCCGCCATCTCGGTCGCGCTCGGCGGATGCGCGGTTATGGATTCCACAATGCGATCGATCTCGATATTCAAGGTCCGCAGCTGGTGCTGGGTGCCACCGGGCCAGGGTTCCTCATCGGCATCGAGCAGCCTCGGATTGGCTGCCACCACGCCGTAGACCAAATACGACGTGGTGAGACTGACCGGGGAACCGTCGCCCTTGAGTCGGGTTCGATAGTCGCGGCGCAAGATGCGGGTTCCGACCGGCACGTCGAAGACGGCGGCGACGCCGCTATCCGCATCGAGCGTCTGGTAGCGGGCGAAGAACTCCAGATCGTCGATGCTCAGTCCGGTGTCGTATTCGGTTGCGCCCGTAGTCCCTCGGACCGCCTCCGACAGCAACGCTCGATCCTTCTCCCACTGATAACGTTCCGCGGCACGCCGAACCCGCCCGCCAGCCGCGATCCTGTGCCGCACATCGCCCGCGATCCGCTCATACTTGGCACCCATTGGCGCTCCTCGAACGTGTCATTGACGCCCATTACCACCATGCACCCAAACCCGCCAAGTGGTCCTCGACTCGTCCGACTTTGGGTGAAGTTGTGTCATCGCGTGTCATCGACGCCAGCTAACTCAGCGGAATGAAGAAGGCTCCGACCGTAACCTGCTGGTCGGAGCCTTCTTCGGTTGTGCCCTCGGCAGGATTCGAACCTGCGGCCCGCGTGAGGGCTCGAGCGCGTTTAGCTCTGCTGGAGGATTGATAGATACAGCCGAGTGGCGACAGCTTCGGCGTCCTCGTTCATTGGATCGGTGTAGGTTCGCGCACCTGGCAAGTTCGCGGCGTAGGTGCGGGCCGAGCTGGCCAGAACGGACATGAGGCCGGATGAGCGCTGAATCGGCGCTTTCGCAGACCAAGCGAGATGTTCGGCACCTGCTGGGAGCTGACTATCACATGCGATGCGCAGGGCGAACTTGTCGATCGAGCGGCCGTCGCGCTCGCCGAAAAGTGCTGTCGGAGCGAAGTGTTCGGCAATCCGCCACCATCGCACGGTCTGAAAGACATGAATCAGCCGTTCGCCGTAGTGGTCGAGCAGGGCGGGATAGAAGTGCGGCACCAGTCGGTCATAGCGGAAGTTTGCAGCCGACTCGGTGCGGATGAGCCGATCTAGTTCCTCCCGTGCTTCTGGAGAAGTTGCTGGGTAGCTGAGCTTTCGTCCGCCACCGAAGATGGCGTCGGCTCCGCTGCCGGTGAGGATAGCGCCCAGATTTGGGATGGTGTCGAAGCTGCGACGAGCGGCAAGCAGCGGTATCCCGGCGGTTACTTCCCAAAGCTCGGATGTGCCGAGTCGACGTATGACATCGCGGGACAGATCGTCAACTTCGTCAGTGCTCAACCGGATGATGTCATGCCGCAAACCCAGCGAGGCGGCTGCGCTACTTGCGTTGGATTCGTCGGACTGGCCGTCGGTCACAATGGTTATGGCAACGGGTTTGACGCCGAGTTCGACAGCGACAGCGGCAACGTATATGGAGTCGATACCTCCGCTCAATAGGACGGCCGGTGTCCCCGCGAATTTGTCCAGGACGGCTGCAATACGAGAGCGAGTCTCCTGGGCAATCTGTCGGGCTGCGTCGGTCGGATCGGTGATGGTGCGAACGGCCGGATTCGGCTCTGCGACGTCGCCGAGTAGATCGGAGACAAACTGGAGCGGCGCCGAGGTTTGGGGCATCAGGTTGGTTTCGTTGGTCATGTCCACCGTTCCAGTTGTGTCGTGTAGATCAGTCGGCCAGCAGCACAGCTGCCCTGTGGGAACAGGTCTGCCACATGACTGGGAATCGGTTCAACACCTGTGAAAACGATCTCGTGCCGGTCGTTGAAGTCGACTGCCGCGATCTCGCGCGGTACGTGTGGTGCTGGATCGTCTTCGGATCGCGCCTACTGGCGATCCTTCCGCATATTCGCCTGTCCGGCGGTCGCGGTTCGACGGCTGCATGGTTGAGAACCCTACCGTTATCGGCTCCATGTCTCGCCGGGCCGAGGCGTGCGATAAACCGTGCAACACAGCGGATGAAGACGGCAAAACGCGGGTACCCACGGTAACTGCACGACACCGAGGTTCGGGCACGAAAAAGGCCACCTACCAGTGGTTCTGGCAGGTGGCCTGCGTGCCCTCGGCAGGATTCGAACCTGCGGCCTTCTGCTCCGGAGGCAGACGCTCTATCCCCTGAGCTACGAGGGCGGGATAGATCTCGAACGGCGCCGGGTGTGGCGGGCGATCGGGCGGGGCCAAGCGTATCGCATTGATCGGCGTCCGCCAAAAAGCGTGCCGGGCCGGGGAGTTTCGGTTCCGGCCCGACACCTGTGATCAGTTCAGCGGCAGTGGCGTCGCGTTGCGTGCGGTGAGCATGGTGGTGATCAGTTGGGCTTCGCCCTGCTGGGTGGTTGCCATGGCGGCGGCGAGGGTGCGCACGGCGGTGGTTTCCGCGTGCTGGGCCGCGTACTGGATCATCGTGAGTCCGCCCTGGTGGTGGCGCAGCATCAGTTGCAGGAACATCGTGTCCAGGGCGGGGCCGGTGGCCTGGCGCAATGCGGTGAGCTCCGCGGTGGTCGCCATGCCCGGCATCGATGACGATGGACCGGACATGGTGTGGCCCGAGGTGGCACCCACGCCGGAGTGCGCGTGGCCGGGCTGCTCGGTCATCCAGCCCATAAAGCCGTCGATATTCTGATTCGGCTTACCCCACATCTGCAGCCACCCCTGCATCCGGCCGATCTGGCCCTGCTGGGTGGTCAGAATGTCGTAGGCCAGCCTGCGCACATCGTTATCGGTGGAGCCGATGAGCGCGACACCGGCCATTTCGACCGCCTGCGCGTGATGCGCCGACATGTCCTGACTGAATCCGATATCGACCGCGCCGGGATCGGGTTCGGAATTGCCGTCCAGCGGGAGCCGAGCGAGCACGCCGACGGCGAATCCGATCAGCAGGATGCCGATCGCGCCGAGTACCAGCAGCGGGGTGCGCTGCCGCTGCGCCTGTGCGCCCAAACCCGCGGAATCGGTGGCAATGTCCGGTTCGATATCCGTATCGGCGGGCATCTACTGACCTTCCGTGGGCTGGGTCGGAATTCCGGTGGGCATGCCCGGGATATTCGGCACGCCGGGGATGCTGGGCACGCCGGGGATGCTGGGCACGCCGGGGATGCTGGGCACGCCGGGGATATTGGGCATGCCGGGCAGCCCACCGGGCGCGCCGCTGAGCTCGGTCTGGTCCTGGCTCAGGCCCTTGCCGTCCATCGGAACCGCGTCGGGTCCGGGCGGCGTCGGGTCATACGGCGTCGGATTGTTCGCGTCGAAGGCGGGGTTGGAGCAGCTCGCGCCCACCTCGGGGTAGGCGTACTGGTTCTCGCGCAGTGCCGTGATGAACTGGTTGACCCGCTTATCGTCGGCGCTGTCCAGCTTCAGCTGGTGACCCCAGGATTGCAGCGAGACCGCCGACGCCAGGCCCGGGAACGGCGACATCAGCGTGAACGGCTTACCCTCGACCTTCTGCTTCAGGGCGTCGATACCCGCGGCGTCGACCTTGTCGGGGTTATAGGCGATCCACACCGCGCCGTGCTCGAGCGAATGCACCGCGTTTTCCACCCGAATCGGCTTGCTGTACACCACGCCCATGCAGTTCGCCCAGACCTGGTCGTGCGGACCGCCGAACGGCGGCGTCTGGTCATAGGCGACGCGCTGTGTCCCGGCGACATGCAGGCCAGCGGGGTAATCCTTCTTGGTCACCCCGGCAATCTGATCCGAGGGATCCTTCTTCTGCGCGGTCGGTGTGAACTTCTCGAGTTCGGCCTTGTCCCGGTACTTCGGCACCAGGCTGAAGGCGAGTGCCCCGATCAGTGCGACGATCACCACGGCGGCACCGATGACCAGCCATGGGATCTGGCGCTTCCGCAACGGGCCTTTGCCCATCGGTACCTTGCCGTCACCTTTTTTGCGGGAAGGTGCGACCTTTCCCGCGGCCCGGACGGCCTTGGCCGATTTGGCGCTCGTGCTGCTCGGCATAGCTCGCTGTGCTCTTTCCATGTATTGATCCATGGTGCTGGGTGGTTGCGGAGTACTCCGCCGAGGTGCCCACTCGAGGCGTACACCTGCCCAGACCATAGGATAGAGACTCGTGACTCCAGCTGACCTTGCAGATCTCCTTCGCGCGACCGCGGCGAAGGTGCTCGTCGAACATGGACTGGACCCTGCGGTCCTGCCCGACGAGGTCAATGTGGAGCGCCCCCGTAATCCGGAACATGGCGACTATGCCACGAATGTGGCCATGCAGGTAGGCAAGAAGGCCGGAACGAATCCGCGCGAGTTGGCGACCTGGCTCGCCGAGGCCCTTGCCAACGCCGATGCCGTCGAAACCGCCGAGGTCGCCGGTCCCGGCTTCCTGAATATCCGGCTGGCCGCGTCCGCGCAGGGCGCGATTCTGAGCCAGGTGCTGACCGCGGGCGCGAGCTACGGCACCTCGGACGCCCTGAAGGGCACCCGGATCAACCTGGAATTCGTCTCCGCCAATCCGACCGGTCCGGTGCATCTCGGCGGCACCCGCTGGGCCTCGGTCGGTGACGCGCTGGGCCGCATCCTGGCCGCGCAGGGCGCCGACGTGACCCGCGAGTACTACTTCAACGACCACGGCGCGCAGATCGACCGCTTCGCCAAATCGCTGGTCGCCGCCGCCACCGGCGCGCCGACTCCGGAGAACGGCTACGCGGGCGAGTACATCGGCGAGATCGCCGCCAAGATCGTGTCCGAGCACCCAGAGGCGCTGACCCTGTCCGAACAGGAGCAGATGGAGCTGTTCCGTGCCGCGGGCGTCGAGCTGATGTTCGCCCACATCAAGGAGTCGCTGCACGAATTCGGCACTGACTTCGATGTGTACTTCAATGAGAGTTCGCTGTTCGCATCCGGTGCCGTCGAACAGGCCGTCACCAAGCTCAAGGATTCCGGCGATCTCTACGAGAAGGACGGGGCCTGGTGGATCGCCAGCTCCGAATATGGCGATGATCAGGACCGGGTGGTCCTCAAGAGCGACGGCAATGCCGCCTATATCGCCGGTGATATCGCCTACTTCCAGAACAAGCGTTCGCGCGGGTTCGACCTGTGCATCTACATGCTCGGTGCCGACCATCACGGCTACATCGGCCGGTTGAAGGCCGCCGCTGCCGCGTTCGGCGATGATCCGGCCACCGTGGAGGTGCTGATCGGGCAGATGGTCAACCTGGTCAAAGACGGTGTGGCAGTGCGGATGAGCAAGCGCGCTGGCACCGTGGTCACCCTCGACGACCTGGTCGAGGCCATCGGCGTCGATGCCTCCCGCTACTCGCTGGTGCGCAGTTCGGTCAACTCGAGCATTGATATCGACCTGAACCTGTGGACCAGTCAGAGCAACGAAAACCCGGTCTACTACGTGCAATATGCACACGCCAGGACCGCGTCCATCGCGCGCAACGCCGCCGAATTCGAATACGACACGGTGACACCGGATTTCGGTCTGCTCACCGCCGATGAAGAGGGCGAACTCATCCGCACCATCGGCGAGTACCCGCGTGCGGTCGCCAGTGCGGCGAGTCTTCGAGAACCGCACCGCGTCGCACGGTATCTGGAGGAACTGGCCGGTGCCTACCACCGGTTCCAGACCAATAAGAATCTGCGCGTGCTGCCCCTCGGCGATGAACCCGTCACCCCGACCAATGCCGCCAGGCTCGCCCTGGCCAATGCCACCCGTCAGGTGCTGAGCAACGGCCTCGGGCTGCTCGGCGTTAGTGCACCGGAGCGCATGTGAGTGTCCATCCTGCCGGTCCCCGGCACGCAGAAATCCCGCACGCACCCAGCCTCGCGGAGCGTCCGAGCGGTCCCGGGCAGATGATCGATCTGCCCGCCAATGTCTGGCCGCGCAATGCTTCTCGTGACGCCGACGGCGTCGTGCGGTTGGCCGGGGTCTCGGTACAGGAACTCGCCGCCCAGTTCGGCACCCCGCTGTTCGTCATCGACGAGGACGACTTCCGTTCCCGCTGCCGCGATATGGTCGCCGCCTTCGGCCCGGACGCGCGAGTGCACTACGCCTCCAAGGCATTCCTGTGCGGTGAGATCGCCCGCTGGATCCGCGACGAGGGCCTGTCACTGGATGTGTGCTCCGGCGGCGAACTGGCCGTCGCGCTGCACGCGGGTTTCCCGGCGAACCGAATCGCCTTGCACGGCAACAACAAATCCACCGCCGAGTTGACGGCCGCGGTCGAGGCGGGCGTCGGTCATGTGGTGGTCGATTCGCTGATCGAGATCGAGCGCCTCGAGGCCATCGCGGGCCGCGCCGGTGTCGTGCAGGATGTGCTGGTTCGGGTCACCGTCGGTGTGGAAGCCCATACCCACGAATACATTTCGACCGCACACGAGGATCAGAAGTTCGGCTTCTCGATCGCGGGCGGCGATGCCATGGCGGCGCTGGCTCGCGTCTTCGAGGCAGATAATCTCCGACTTGTCGGTCTGCACAGCCATATCGGCTCGCAGATCTTCGAAATCGATGGTTTCGAAATCGCCGCGCGCCGCATGCTCGGCCTGCTGCGCGAAGCCATCGATAAGTTCGGCATCGAGCGCACCGTGCAGATCGCCACGCTGGATCTCGGTGGCGGCCTTGGTATTTCGTATCTGCCCAATGACGATCCGCCGCCGCTGGACGAATTCGCGGCGAGCCTGCGCAAGTTGGTGGTCACCGAGGCCGGCCGCGCCGGACTGCCCGAGCCGAAGATCGCCGTCGAACCGGGCCGCGCCATCGCGGGTCCGGGCACGGTCACCCTCTACGAGGTGGGCACCATCAAGGACGTCTCACTCGACGGCGGACTGCGCCGCCGCTACGTCAGCGTCGACGGCGGTATGAGCGACAATATCCGCCCCGCGCTGTACCAGGCCGACTACGACTGCCGCCTGGTCTCGCGCTCCTCCGAGGCCGGGCCCGTGGTCGCCAGGGTCGTCGGAAAGCATTGTGAGAGTGGGGATATCGTCATCCGCGACACGTGGATGCCCGCCGATGTCGGCCCCGGCGACCTGGTCGCCGTCGCCGCCACCGGCGCGTACTGCTATTCGATGTCCAGCCGGTACAACCAGCTGACTCGTCCGGCGGTCGTCGCGGTGCGCGATGGCGTAGCGCGACTCATTCTGCGCCGGGAAACGGTGGCGGATCTGCTCAGCCTGGAGGTGCAATGAACGCAGTATCGCGTAGCGATTCGATCACGGGCGGTGGCCGGGTGGCGAGTGTGCCCGGAGCCGCGAAGTTCGGAGTGTGGGGAACCGATCGCCCGATCGGCGTCGCGGTCCTCGGGATGGGCAATGTCGGCACCGAGGTGGTGCGGATTCTGCGCGACCACGCCGATGACCTGCGGGCCCGGGTCGGCGCGCCAGTGGTGCTGCGCGGTGTCGCGGTGCGCAACCTGGACGCCGACCGCGGCATTCCGGCCGAACTATTGACCACCGACGCGGACGCGCTGGTCGCCCGCGACGATGTCGAACTGGTGGTCGAGGTCATCGGCGGCATCGATCCGGCCCGCCGCCTCATCCTGGCCGCGCTGAACGCGGGCAAATCCGTGGTGACCGCCAATAAGGCCCTGCTGGCCGACTACACCGGCGAACTCGCTGCCGCCGCCGAGCGCAGCCGCGCCGACCTGTACTTCGAGGCCGCCGTCGCGGGCGCGATCCCGGTGGTGCGCCCGCTGATCCAGTCGCTGTCCGGTGACCGGGTGAACAAGGTCGTCGGCATCGTCAACGGCACCACCAACTTCATCCTCTCCGCCATGGACGAGACCGGTGCCGACTACGAGGTCACCCTGAAAGAGGCCACCCGCCTCGGCTATGCGGAGGCCGATCCGACCGCCGATGTCGAGGGCTACGACGCCGCTGCGAAGGCCGCGATCCTGGCCTCGCTGGCCTTCCACACCCGCGTGACCGCGGCCGATGTGTACCGCGAGGGCATCTCGAAGATCACCGCGGAGGATCTGGAGACCGCCTCCGCGCTGGACTGCACGGTCAAACTGCTCGCCATCTGCGAGCGGGTCGCCGCTGGCCCAGGTGAACCCGGTCCGAACGAGGGCGGCAAGGAGCGCGTCTCGGTGCGCGTCTACCCGGCCCTCATCCCGCGCAAGCATCCGCTGGCCGCGGTGACCGGTGCGTTCAACGCGGTGGTCGTGGAGGCCGAGAACGCCGGTCGGCTGATGTTCTACGGTCAGGGCGCTGGCGGTGCCCCGACAGCCTCCGCGGTGCTCGGCGATCTGGTGATGGCCGCGCGCAATAAGTTCTACGGTGGCCGTGCTCCGGGCGAGTCGGTTTATGCTGAGCTACCGATCGCGCCGATCGGTGATACGCCCACGCGTTACCACGTGAACCTGCAGGTGGCAGACCGTCCCGGGGTGCTGGCCAAGGTGGCGGGCGAATTCGCCAAGCATGAGGTGAGCATCTCCACCGTCCGTCAGGAAGGGCACGGCGAGGGTGCGCGCCTGGTCGTGGTCACCCACCATGCGTCGGAGTCGGCGCTCGCGGATACCGTCGCCGCCTTGGCGGAGATGGAGTCCGTCACATCCGTGACCAGCGTTCTGAGATTGGAAGGCACCAAAGAATGACGACAGCATCGCGCAGCGATTCTGTGAACGGTGGCGGCCGGACGACGGGTGGGCAGACGACTGGCGTCGCGCCACAGGTCGGAGTCCACTCCCGGTGGCCCGGCCTGATCGCCGCCTACCGCGATCGGCTGGCTGGCGCCGCCGACTGGGACCCGGTCACCCTGTACGAGGGCGGCACCCCGCTGGTGCCGGCACCGCACCTGTCCGAGCTGACCGGCTGTGATGTGTATCTCAAGGTCGAGGGCCTGAATCCGACCGGGTCCTTCAAGGACCGCGGCATGACGATGGCGATCACCGATGCGAAGTACCGCGGTCAGCAGGCGGTGCTCTGCGCGTCCACCGGCAACACCTCGGCATCGGCCGCCGCCTACGCGACCCGCGCCGGTATGAGCTGTGCCGTGCTGATCCCGCAGGGCAAGATCGCCATGGGCAAGCTGGCCCAGGCCGTCATGCTCGGCGCGAAGATCATCCAGGTCGACGGCAACTTCGACGACTGTCTGGAGCTGGCCCGCAAGGTCACCGCGGAATTCCCGACCGTCGGTCTGGTGAATTCGGTGAATCCGGCCCGCATCGAGGGCCAGAAGACCGCGTCGTTCGAGATCTGCGATGTGCTCGGCAAGGCCCCCGATGTGCACGCCCTTCCGGTCGGCAACGCGGGCAATATCACCGCCTACTGGCGCGGTTACCGCGAGTACTACGCCGATGGCATCACCAGCGGGCTGCCGCGCATGCTCGGTGTGCAGGCCGCCGGTGCCGCGCCGCTGGTCAACGGTGCCCCGGTCAAGGAGCCGGAGACCATCGCCACCGCCATCCGGATCGGTGCGCCCGCGTCCTGGAACGGCGCGATGGAGGCCAAGGAGCAGTCCGGTGGCGCCTTCCGCGCCGCCACCGATGACGAGATCCTGGCGGCATACCGACTGGTCGCCGCGACCGAGGGTGTCTTCGTCGAGCCCGCGTCGGCGGCCAGCATCGCGGGCCTGCTCGCCGCGCGCAACGAGGGCTGGCTGGATTCCGGGCTGACCGTCGTATGCACGGTGACCGGCAACGGTCTCAAGGATCCGGATAACGCACTCGCGGGAATGCCGCAGGTACAGGCTATTCCGGTCGACCCGATCGCGGTCGCCCACGAACTCGAGCTGGCCTGAGTTGAATTCGCGCGAGAGCCAGCTGATGACCAGGACGCTACCCGCCGGTCTGTCCGTGACCGCGCGGGTGCCCGCGTCCAGTGCCAACCTCGGCCCCGGATTCGATTCGCTCGGTATGGCTTTGGGCATCTGCGACGAGATCGAGGTGCGCACTACCGATTCCGGCCTCACCATCCGAGTGGAGGGTGAGGGCGCCGACGATGTGCCATGGGGCCCTTCGCATCTCGTGGTACGTGCGATCGAGCGCGGCCTGGAGGCGGCGGGCGTCTGGGCCGATGGTCTCGATGTGGTGTGCCGCAACGTGATTCCGCATTCGCGCGGTCTCGGTTCGTCGGCATCGGCCGTGGTCGGCGGGCTCGCCGCCGGGTGTGGTCTTGCCGCGAAACTGGATCCCGCACTGGCCATCGGCAGTGCTCAACTGGTGCAGCTGGCCTCGGAATTCGAGGGTCATCCGGATAACGCCGCGGCCAGCGTGCTCGGCGGAATCGTGGTGTCCTGGACCGAAACCGCCGCGGACGCCGCCAATGATGGTGTCGCGGCATCCGATCACGGCCGCGTCTACCGCGCGGTGCGCCTGGATCCGCATCCGGCGCTGCGTCCGGTGGTGCTGATTCCGGAAGAGCGCTCATCGACCGCGCATACCCGCGGCCTGTTGCCCGAGGTCGTGCCGCACGGCGATGCCGCGTTCAACGTCAGTCGTGCCGCACTCGCGGTCATCGCCCTGACGCAGCGTCCCGACTTGCTACTGCCCGCGACGGCAGATCGTCTGCACCAGACCCAGCGTGCGCCCGCGCTGCCGCTGACCACGACGTGGATCGCTCGCCTGCGGGCGGCCGGTATCGCAGCCACGGTATCCGGCGCCGGACCCACCGTACTGGCCTTGGGTACCAGCGAATTCCCCGCCGAACTCCGTGAACTCGCCGCCATCGACGGCCTGCGTGTGGTCGAGCCGGGACTCGCGGAAGGCGTCCGGGTCGACTGACGGCGAGTCTGCCTTGCCGAGATTCCAGGTTGCCAGCTATCCTGAGCACGTCCGTACATCGTGCGCATCAGACGCCGGTGCTTCATCAGGGCAATCGCTCCAGCAGGCTCCAGGCTCGAGCCTCCAGGCCATGGGGGTGCTGCGTAGCTGCGCAACTGGAATGATCTCTTCCACCTTTCAGGAACTGGTGGCGAAGCCGCCGGTCCGGCGGGGCAGGTGATACGGCAAAAGCGCCGGTCCGAACTTTGCGTTCGGCCCTCGCATCCGAGTCCGGCACAACGCCCGGACTGCGGGACGAAACCCTCGAAACGGCACACGGCAATCGAGGGAAGGAAAGGATTTCCGTGACAGATACGGACCTGCTCGCGACACCCGGGGTGGATTCCAACCCAACGGGGGACCGCGAAAGTGACTCCGGACAGATTTCGAAGATGAGCGAACAAACCGACGTCGCACGATCGGGGCTGACTGGAATGTTGTTGCCGCAGTTGCGCGCGCTCGCGGGGGAGCTCGGTATCCGAGGCACCTCTGGAATGCGCAAAGGCGATTTGATCGCCGCCATCAAGGAGAATCAGGCCGGAAAGTCGGCGAAGCCGGAGAAGTCCGCGCGTGGCGAGGTGAAGTCCGATGCGGATGCCGCCAAGGCGGCGCCGGTAAAGGCGGAGCAGGGCACCCTCGATGTGGCGCCCGCTGCCGCCGCCGCGGTGAAGGAGGCTCCTGCCCCGGCGAAAACCGCCCCGGCCAAGGCCGCTCCCGTGCAGGAGACCGTCGCGGAAGCCGCGGCGCCGAAGTCTGCTGACAAGTCGGCCGAGCCGAAGGCCGAGCAGGCCCAGGCCGAGGCCGCGCCGTCGGAGACCACCGAGGATTCCGGTCGCGAGGCCGGTCAGCGCGGTCGCGGCAGGCAGCGCCGCGGGCGTGACCAGGCGCGCGCCGGTGGCGAGGCCGCTGCGGGCGAGGCCCGTGGTGACGAGCCCAAATCGGACCAGGAGCAGGGCGAACGCCGTCGCGAGCGAGGCCAGGGCGGCGAGCGTGGCCAAGGCGAACGCAGTCAGAACGGCAGTGCCAATGGCGGCCGTGGCGGCGAGGGCGGTGGCCGTAGCGACGCCAACCGTGGCGGTGACGAGGACGAGGGCGGTCGCGGACGGCGGGGACGTCGCTTCCGGGAACGTCGTCGTGGTCGCGACCGCGAGGGCGGCGCCGGTGGCGGTGAGGCCCGCGAGCTCGAGATCCGCGAGGATGACGTTCTGCAGCCGGTCGCCGGCATCCTCGACGTGCTGGACAACTACGCCTTCGTGCGCACCTCGGGTTATCTGGCCGGACCGAACGACGTCTACGTCTCGATGAACCTGGTCCGCAAGAACGGCCTGCGCCGCGGTGACGCGATCACCGGTGCGGTGCGCGCTCCTCGCGACGGTGAGCAGAGCAACCAACGCCAGAAGTTCGATCCGCTGGTGCGGCTGGACACGGTCAACGGTGGTGAGGTCGAGGCGGCCAAGCGGCGCCCCGAATTCTCCAAGCTCACCCCGCTGTACCCGAACCAGCGGCTGCGGCTGGAGACCCAGCAGAACAAGCTGACCACCCGCGTCATCGACCTGATCATGCCGATCGGCAAGGGCCAGCGCGCCCTGATCGTCTCCCCGCCCAAGGCCGGTAAGACGACGATCATGCAGGACATCGCCAACGCCATCGCCATCAACAACCCCGAGGTCTACCTCATGGTCGTGTTGGTCGACGAGCGTCCGGAAGAGGTCACCGATATGCAGCGTTCGGTGAAGGGTGAGGTCATCGCCTCCACCTTCGACCGGCCGCCGTCAGATCACACCTCGGTCGCCGAACTCGCCATCGAGCGCGCCAAGCGCCTGGTGGAAATGGGCAAAGACGTCGTGGTGCTGCTCGACTCGATCACCCGATTGGGCCGTGCGTACAACAACTCCTCGCCCGCCTCGGGCCGCATCCTCTCCGGTGGTGTCGACTCGACCGCGCTGTACCCGCCCAAGCGGTTCCTCGGCGCGGCGCGCAATATCGAGAACGGCGGCTCGCTCACCATCATCGCGACCGCCATGGTCGAGACCGGTTCCACCGGTGACACGGTGATCTTCGAGGAGTTCAAGGGCACCGGTAACGCCGAGCTCAAGCTGGACCGCAAGATCGCGGAACGGCGCGTCTTCCCGGCCGTGGACGTCAACCCGTCCGGTACTCGTAAGGACGAGCTACTGCTGAGCCCCGACGAGGCCGCGGTGCTGCACAAGCTGCGCCGCGTACTGTCCGGCCTGGACTCGCACCAGGCGATCGATCTGCTGATCGACCGCCTGAAGAAGTCCAAGAACAACCTCGAGTTCCTGATGCAGGTCAGCAAGACCGCGCCGGGTGCGCTGGACGAGTGAATGAACGGGGACTCCGCTCGAGCGGAGTCCCCGTACTTTTTGCGCATACACCACAACTGATTTCGTGCGCACATGGGTAACTCGTCGGGTACGCCCAGAACTGGAGTTCGCTGGCTGCCGCCGGTCCGCAACGAGGGTCTCCACGCACGCGACGTCCGGCAAAAGGCGCGGGGAGGCGGGGGAGCGCCCTTTCGGCGTTCCGGGGCTGAAGAAGGCGAGGCCGATGCCTGCCGCGCCGGCGATCATGAAGGCCAGGATGATCGCCGTCGTGGCGGCCGGGCTACCGGTGCTCGCGGCGGTGTTGGCCGGATCGAACTGTGCGGCAGTGGGTTTCGCGTACGCGTAGGTGTCCGGGCGATCCGGAGCGGTAAACCAGCCGACCGCGGCAGTGAGAATCAACGAAACGAAGACCGCCAGCGCAACGCGGCTGTTCACAGGGTTCTCCTTTCTGTCTCGGCACGCCGATGTGCATCAGGCCTTTAACTCTATGAACAGTGGTGTTCGTATCCACGAGTAGCGCACTACCCGAATTAAGGGTTCCGTAAGAACACGATTACCGCGTGCCAATAGTTCAACTGGCAATGAGAACCTGGGGACTACCTGGGCGGGAACAAATCCGGGGGCCGGGGGCGTTTTGGGAGCGTAACCGCCGTTCTGGCATACTGAACGGCTGTTGCGTCTGCTCTGGTGAGCAGACCTCCCGCCTAGTCGGTTCCGGTTCACGTCCGCGCGATCTGCACGGGCGACCCGGCGACCAATATCGAGAGGACACCCATGAAGGCAGGAATTCATCCGGCGTATGTCGAGACCACGGTCGTCTGTGGTTGCGGCAACACCTTCCAGACTCGCAGCACCAAGGAGTCGGGACACATCACCGTCGAAGTTTGCTCGCAGTGCCACCCCTTCTACACCGGCAAGCAGAAGATCCTCGACACCGGTGGTCGCGTGGCCCGCTTCGAGGCTCGCTACGGCAAGCGTGCGGGCAAGAAGGCCGACGCAGACAGCAAGTAGCTTCCT
>NZ_JBEXLC010000014.1:0-85656 GCF_040609795.1 Nocardia sp. NPDC004604 | reverse complement strand
GTAATATTAATGATTATATTATGTCTCTTAAGGCTGAATGTTATCATTAGTTTATTTATTAGTTCACTTGTAGGTGGTCTAATATCTGGCATGAGCCGTCTTCGAAAACACTGTCCTCCCCAAATTCGGCCTGCCGCAAACCCTCCCGCCGCCCAGTTTTGCCGGCGCGGGGGATCTGTCTGGGTGACGAGTCATCCGGCTGCACGCGCCGCCGTCACCAACCGACAGGAGTTTTGTATGACCCCCGCATCTCTGACGTTCGTGCTGATCCATGGAGCATTCCAGACCGGCGCGATATGGGAGCAAACTGCCGGCGTGCTACGCGCCAACGGACACACCGTGCACACCCCGACCCTGGCCGGGCACGGTCCGGGCGATCCGATGACGCTGACACATGCCGACGCCGTCGCCTCCCTGACCGCATACCTTCACGACCACGACCTGTCCGACGTTGTACTCGTCGGCCACTCGATCGGGGGCGCCTACATCGCCCAGGCGGCCGTGCAGGCGCTGCTGCGGATCAAGCGATTGGTATTCTTGAGCGCGTTCGTCCCCGCCGCTGGGCACGCACTGGCCGACGAATTCCCACCGGCAGACGCCGCCTTCTTCGACATGACCGATCCGACTCAGGGCTTCCTCCTGCCGTTCCCGGTGATCCGCGAACGTGCGTGCAACGATATGGATTTCGCTGCCGCGACAGCAATCTACGCCCAGATGTCGCCCATTCCGGTCAGATATTTCACGGACAAACTCGACCTCGAGACGTTTCACGAGCTGGTTACGTCCGGAGGACTGCAAGCCAGTTACGTGAATCCGATCAGCGACTTCGCGTTGCCGCCCGGCGAATACGCCTCCTTCCCGCGGTTCGCCCAGCGGTTGGGTCCCCTTGCCCGGATCCTGCAGATTCCGGGCTCTCACTACGTGATGTTCAGCCGACCCGCAGAGCTGGCCGATACCCTCGTCTCAGCAGGCCGCGACTGAGACCCGACACCCGGACCGAATCCGTCGCCGACCGTTGCGCCGCACTGGGCGGTCGGCCCACTCGAAACGAGGACGATGCGGTGACAGCAGAGTTGATCGCCAGGTGTCGGGCCGGTGACGCCGAGGCGTTCCGCGAGCTCGTGGCACCCTTCCGCCGGGAACTGATGGTGCATTGCTACCGGTTCCTCGGTTCGATGCACGACGCCGAGGACGCGCTGCAGGAGACCTTGCTGGACGCCTGGAAGGGACTCGGCGCGTTCGAGGCGCGGTCCTCGGTCCGGACTTGGCTCTACCGCGTCGCGACGAACCGGTGCCTCAAAATATTGAGGACGGCCGACAGGAGGCCTCGAATGGCGATTCCCGGTGAAGGCTCAGCCAGGTTCGATCTGCCCGAGCCGTCCGCCCACGGCGAGGTGGTGTGGCTCGAGCCGTATCCCGACGTCCTGCTCGAGGGCCTCGGCGACCCAGCTCCCGGCCCCGAAGCACGCTACGAGTCCAAACAGGCGATATCCCTAGCCTTCGTGACCGCCGTCCAGTATCTGCCGCCACGTCAGCGGGCAGTCCTGATCCTGCGCGACGTGCTCGGCTACCGCGCCGCCGATGTCGCCGAATTCCTCGACACCACAGAGGAATCGGTCACCAGCGCCCTCAAACGCGCCCGCGCCGCCATGCAGCAGCGGGCACCCGGACTCGGCGCACAGCAACCACCCCCTCCGCCCGGTTCACCAGCCGAGCGGCGGCTCGTCGACCGGCTCACCCGGGCCTTCGAAGCCTGCGATGTCGGCGGTGTCGTCGCGTTACTCGCCGACGACGTCCGCCTGACAATGCCACCACTTCCCCTGGAATACCTTGGCCGTGAGGCGGTCACCCGCTTCCAGGCCGCCGTCTTCGCCCAAGCTCCCAGCTACCGTCTGGTCGCGACGCGAGCCAACGGCCAACCCGCCTTCGGCGTCTATCTCCTGGACTCCCACACGTCCCTCTGGCACGCCACGGGTCTGATGGTCCTCACTCTCGCCGCCGACCGCATCACCGCCTTGACCCGGTTCGACAACAGCATCCTGGCCCGATTCGGCCTTCCCCGCACACTCCCTGGATAAGCACCCAAATGCGCATGATGGCCCGGCGCAGCAGCACCGCCCAGTTCTGCCCAACGGTGGGATCTGAACAGATGACGGCGCACTCCGCAGTGCACCGAACCGTCCAGACGAGATCGAAGGAGCCGACAATGGCCAAGTTCGTGTTCACCTACCAGATGCCCCCAGAATTCACGCCCGGCAAGCCCGAAACTCTCTCGGCGTGGTTTGCCTGGTTCGGCGGCCGGGGAGAGCATGTCATCGATCAGGGACTGCCGACACATGGAACAACCGCCGTAGGCGAGTGCGGGGCGGGCAGCTCACCCAGCGGCTATTCGGTCGCGGAAGCCGAGAATCTCGATGCGGCGGTCGCGATCGCCGAGAGCTGCCCGGCGTTGGCCGAGGGCGGCGGAGTCGAGGTCGGCACAGCGGTGGAGTTCGACGCGGGCGCCGCACCGGCCGGTGGTGCGGCATGACTACCAACACAGCATCCGGCACACCGGAAGGTTCCACCCCGGAGGCAGGCGCTACGCGGAAAGTGATCGAGTACGTCCTGGTTTCGGCCGACGGCGTCTACGAAGACCCGGTGGGCATGGGAGTCGGCGAATACCAGGACGAGGCATACCTGCGCGACGGCTTGGGCTTACTGACGGCATGCGACGCGATCCTGTTCGGTCGTCACACCTATGAGGCGTTCGCCAAGCTCTACGGCAGCGGGAACCACAAGCCGATGTGGGCCGACCGGCTCAACGCAATCCCGAAATATGTGTTCAGCTCCACGCTGGAAAAGGCCGATTGGGGCAATCCGACCATCGTCCGAGGCGACGTCGTCGTCGAGGTGACCCGGCTCAAGCACAAGGACGGGGGGAACCTGCTGATCCTGGGCCACGGCCTGTTCGGGGAGACGCTGCTGCGGGCGCGGCTGATAGATGTGATAGACCTCACCATCTACCCCCTACTGCTGGGACGCGGTAAGCAGTACTTCCAAGAAGGTCAAGACGCCAAGCTGAGGCTCACAGCCGTGAAGACCTTTTCGAAGGTCGTGAAACTGACCTACGAGACGACGAGCTGATATCCGCGTCCGTCGCCGCGCCACCGACGACGCGGCCCACACTCCATGACCAGATCGCGGCGAACGCGGATTCGGGCTGGTTGGTCGACGGCGTCGACGGCGGAATGTCGTCGAACAGGTCGGGAGGCGACGAGTCGGCCTCGCGGCGATCACCGACATGGACGTGCTCGACGCACTGATGGGCCTACCCATCGCAATGCCCATCGATCTGGCCAGCCTCACCGAGCGCGAGCGGCATGCCCTTCCCCGGATTCCGGATGGCACCGTCGACGAGTCGGCCGGCACCATCGTGCGGCGGGTGGTCGCGCCGCTGATCGTCGACTTCGCACTGGTCCCGGCCCGCAACTGGAAAACCGGTCTACGCAAGGCCGGAGCATTCGCCCCGTTCTGCGCCCGCGCGATCACCTGGCGACCCTGCCCGCCCGACCTCGACGACACCATGATGCAAGCCACCTTCTCCGGCATCGGCACATACACCGGTCACACCGCAACCACCCCCGGGAACTAGTCGCCCCCGAACCGTATGCCCGCCACCGGATTCAGGCCGCCTGATGGCAGGACAATGGGCTCGCAAACGCCGCCTTCAGGCGGTGATGACGGCGGCGACGACCTCGATGGCGCGCTGGGGTGGGCGTCGCAGGATCGTGGCGAGGTCGTCAGTCGGGATGCTGGTCCAACCTGTGCGGAATGCGCGGTAGACGCCGAGCAGGGTGTCGACCACCGCGGAGGGGATGCCTTTGCTCAGTCGACACGGCGGTGACGAGCGTCCTGCCCACTCGGACCGCCGGGTGTCGATCTCCGTCACGCGTGCACCTCCCAGCCGTCTTGTGTGCGCCGACGCTGGACCGCGACCACTGACGGACCGCGCGGTCCCCAAACTTCTTGGGACAGCTGACCGGCGAGCCCCACCGAAGCTGGTGCCCGTCACAACCTGCCGCCCGCACGCATCACAGGCACCGGCGGACGTGCGAATGCGACTCGGCCACACTGGTGCTCCTGTGGCGCGTGTGACGCGAAGGCAAACCGGTAGCGCTGCGCAGCGGAACCGATCCTCGACCTTCTCGGGACGCCAGATTGCGTACGACTGAGTGCGTTCGACGTGGGTCAACCAATTCTGCGCCGAAAGTGCGCGGCCCTTTCCACTGCCGACACGGCAATTGGCCGCGTTTGCCCGGAGGCTGCTAGCTGAGCACCGAACGCGCCGTAGTCAGTGCCGCCGTAAATATAAGAGACCCTCGCCCGCCGAGCCACGCCACGAACGTGCACGCCGCCAGCTACTGGACGGTCGGATATGGCAAATATTCGCCGATTTGCGGCAATAGTGCTGCGAGATCCGGTTCGTGCTGCGGCCCGCTGCGCAGAGGAGGTATGATCCCACGATGATCGAAACATGTTACGGTCAAACACATTTGGCGTACCGCTCGGTCTCGGACAGGCGGATCGATGATTGCGTCGACCGGGGAGCGGCCACCGAGGTTCTAAACGCGTAAGGCCGTAACTGCCTGTGGATCAATGGGATCCATCCACTTCGTAGCGTTCCAGTAGCAATATGCTTCGCCCCTTATTACCGGTAATGGGCCGACGATCTGGATACGGTCGCATACACAGGCGTGAAAGACCGTGCAGTTGAACAGATCTCACCGTTAACGTGTTATTCGTTCTTGGGAGCTACTTTCTTGGCCATGTCCCTGCATTCGCCGGAGTTCGCAGCCGATCCGCACGCCGCATACGACGATATGCGGCGCAGTCACGGTCCGCTCGTTCCGGTGGAGATAACCGTCGATGTGCCCGCGACGCTCGTGATCGGCTACCGCGAAGCACTGAACATCCTGAGTGATCCCGACCACTTCCCGGCGGACCCGCGGGCCTGGCAGGCCACCGTTCCGAAGCACTGCCCGGTCCTACCGATGATGGAGTGGGGGCCCACCGGGTCGAAGACGGTGGGCGAAGACCACTCCCGTCATCGGGCCGCCTATACGGCCAGCCTCGAAAAAGTCGATCTGTACGCCCTACGCCGCGCGGTCGAAGCCATCGCGGTGCCACTGATCAACAGCTTTTGCGAGACTGGTTCCGCGGATCTGCTGGGCGAGTATGCCGTCCCGCTCACCGTGCGGGTGCTCAACGATCTCCTCGGGCTCTCGCCGGAGGCCGGGCAGGAAGCATTTGCGGCCTTGGTGGCACTGCGTGATGCCTCGGATTCGGCCTCGACCGAGCACAGCGAACAGCGGTTCACAGCGGCGATATCGGATGTCGTGGCGGCCAAGCGCGCGGCGCCTGGTGCGGACGTAATTACCTGGCTGATCGGACATTCCGCCCGATTCGACGATGCGGAGATCGTGGCGCAGACGGCGGTGTTGTACTCGACGGGTACCGAACCGACGTGGAACCTCATCGTCAACGCACTGCTGTTGATGGTGACCAATGACCAGTTCCACGACGAGCTCCTAGGTGGTGCGCTGTCCATCCGCGATGCGATCGACGAAGTGTTGTTCACCGATCCACCGCTGGCGAACTTTTGTTCGCGCTTTCCACGGCAGCCACAGATAATCGGGGGTTCGTGGTTGCCGGTCCACCAGCCCGTTGTTATCAGTTTGGCGGCGTGCAACAACGATCCCGCGGTCGGTGGCGACCGGACCGGCAACCGTTCGCATCTGGCGTGGGGCGCCGGGCCGCGTTCGTGCCCGGCCCAGTCGGTGGCCATGGTCATTGTGCAAGAAGCGCTCGACCAACTGCTCGACGTGCTACCCGATATCGAATTGGCCGTGCCCGCCGACCAGTTGCAGTGGCGGCTGGGCGCCTTTCACCGTGCGCCGACCGCGGTGCCGGTGATCTTCCCTCCAGCACCACCGCTCACTTTCGTATAGCGAGAATCCCCGGCTGAATTCATCGCGAGATTCCGGCCGAGGACCCACCGTTGGCCGACGGCGGCCTGTCCCACCCGCGCCAGCCCTTCCTCATCGACGAGGTATGACTGCCCGCGAATCAGCTGGTCACTATCAGCATGGTGCCCTGCCGGAACTGCGGCTGGCTGCGCCCCCGAAGCAACCGGTGTTGCGGCCGGGACGGTGGGCTGCGAGCCGATGGCGGCATAGGACGGCCTCGGTGAGCGAGACGCCTGCGAGTTGCCCTCGCAGGCACTCGTTATGATCACGTTCCTCTGCCCGCTGTCGACTCATGAACAGGAATGCCCATGGCACGCAAGGTCGTTGTGACGCTGGTCGATGACTACGATGGCAAGTCCCCCGCCGAGGAAACAGTGGCCTTCGCACTGGACGGCGTCGAATACCAGATTGATCTGTCCACGGACAATGCCAGCCAGCTGCGCGGCGTCTTCGACAACTGGACACTGAACGCCCGCAGAACCGGTCGCGCACCGCGGGGTCGGGGCCTGGCCTCCCGCTCGGCGAACGACCGCGCACGCACCGCCGCCATCCGCGACTGGGCACGCAAGAAGGGCCTTACCGTCTCGGCACGCGGACGGATTTCGGCCGAGGTGGCCAATGCGTACGAGAAGGCCAACGCCTAACCCGGCCATCGGAATTGCGCGCCCGTACCGGCGCAGGAAATTCGGCGCCATTACGGCGCGGCTCCCCACCGCCGCGGACTTGGTTGGCTAAGCTTGCTGCGCTGTGCGACGTGGCGGCGTCCGCACAGCGAACGGGGAAGGGAACCCGCTCGGCGATACTCCGCGTATCGCCGAGCGGGCTCGCAAAGTCCACGACGCCGTCAACTGGCCACACTGCCTCCCAATGCACCGGTCTAGTAACTGAGTTCGCGGCAGCCGTTGCCCTCCGCCCGCCACCGCCGCCATGGCCGCGACAGGTCCAACGGCGAACGGCGCCACAACCTTCGATGCGCCGTCGGTCGTAAGCTTCTTCGTTGCAACCGTTTCGATCGCAACGTCGGGACCGGTGCCGCCCGATGCCGTCGAAGCAGTGGCCGGCCGCTGGTCGCTATGAGCTGTCGGGGTCGTCATGAACTGCGCACCTTCGGCTGCGGCAGAGCCAGGGTGAGTACCGTCAAAGCGAACGCGATCGGTTTCCGTGCACATCGAATTCGCGTCCGACTGATCGCAATCCTGTTCGGCGGATGGGCGATACGGTTGGCTTCGGTAAATGAGTTCTGCACGACGTCGGCCGTTGAAGACGGTCACCGGAGTCAGCGGCGCGGTGAGCGTGTATGCGGCCGCCATCGATGCGAAGGAATCGACGGTGACCTCCGCCATCGAGGTCGCGAAGATCGCCGAGGCCAATCGGTTCGACGCATTGTTCGCCGCCGATCTGCTCAGCTTCGGCGCGCAGGGCGCGATCGGCGCGCAGGAGCCGCTGATCTTCCTGTCCGCATTGAGCGCGGTGACCACACACGTCGGCCTGATCGCCACGGTGACCAGCACCTTTCATCATCCCTACAACCTCGCCCGGTTCTTCGGAACGCTCGACCATGTGAGCAACGGCCGCGCCGCGTGGAACGTCGTGACGTCATCGGTGGGTGAAGAGAATTACGGTGACCAGGACCTGCCGAGCCCGGAGGATCGGTATGCGCGCGCGACCGAAGCGCTCGAGGTCGTCAATGCGCTGTTCGACAGCTGGGAGCCGGGGGCACTGACCCCCGACGGGTACGGTGCCGCGATCCTCGACGCGACCAAGGTGCACCCGATCGAGCATGCGGGGCAGTACTTCACGGTGCGGGGCCCGCTCAATATTCCACCGCTGCCGCAGCGGCGCCCGGTCCAGTTCCAGGCGGGTCAATCGGCAGGCGGTATCGAACTCGGCGCCCGCTTCGCCGAGGTGGTCTTCACCTCGCTGCCGACGTTCGAGGACGCGGTCACCTACACGAAGACTGTTCGCGCCCGCGCGACAGGTCTCGGCCGCGCACCCGGATTGCCACTGATCATGAGCTCACTGCACGCGACATACGGAGCAACCGAGGAGCAGGCTCGCCAGCTGGTCCGCGAGGAAGCCGAAGCCACCGACTTCGACGCGGGCCGAATCCGCCTGGCCGATATGCTGGGCGGCGGCGTCGACCTCTCCGAACTACCGCTGGACCAACCGATACCGCAAACCCTGCTGCCGGAACTGAATTCGGTGAACCGCCGCCGCGGCCGGGTGGAGATCTTCACCAAACTCGCGGCAACGGGCCGCACACTGCGTGAGCTCATCATCGCCGCCAAGGACACCGGCCACTGGGCCGCCTCCGGAACTCCGGAACAACTCGCCGACGCCATCGAAGAACGCTATCGCGCGGGCG
The DNA here is from genome assembly GCF_040609795.1 of Nocardia sp. NPDC004604. NCBI lineage: Bacteria > Bacillati > Actinomycetota > Actinomycetes > Mycobacteriales > Nocardiaceae > Nocardia > Nocardia sp. NPDC004604. Next base: position 77,283 of record NZ_JBEXLC010000014.1, on the reverse strand, counting down.
TCCTCGACGTCATCTCACTGGGCGGACTGGCCGATCCCCGAACCCGCGACTTCGTCACCAACGGACTCCTGCCCGAACTACGCCGTCGCGGCATCGCCGGCAACGACTACGTCGGCAACACATTCCGCGAGAACCTCGAACTCCCACCACTACCCGCGCGCTGACCGCCGCGGTGCCGTGATGGGATCGACACCATCCGCCGATCACCGGCCAATCCCTGCACGCGTTCCGAGTCGAACCCTGGCCGGGGTAGCCTGGCGATAACCGCACAATTCCACGATTGACGCCGAAAGGCCCGATCCGATGAATGACAGCACACCGGACTGGCGGCGGGAGGGAGTGCGGGTCGTCCCCGGCGACCGCCTCGACCCCAAAACCGCGCAGACGCCCGGCATGTATCGCGAAGCCGCGATCAGCAATGCCATGGTGGGCGCTCAGAAGATCTGGGCGGGCACCGTGCGGATAGATCCCGGTGCGAAGACCGGCGCGCACCACCACGGCCCGCTGGAGAGCGTGATCTACGTGGTCGCCGGGCGCGCCCGCATGCGCTGGGGTGACCGGCTGGAGTTCATGGCCGAAGCGGGTCCCGGTGACTTCATCTACGTCCCGCCGTTCGTACCGCATCAGGAACTCAATGCCGACGACGATGAGCCCCTGAGCTGCGTGGTGATCCGCAGCGATCAGGAGCCGATCGTCATAAATCTGGACATTCCGATAGCGGAGAACCCCGAATCGGTCCCGTGGATCGACCCGCACCACCCGGCTCGGTAAGCGCCCGGATTATCGAGAGCTGCAACGGAACTCAGGCGTTGGCCGATACCGCCGACCGCACGTCCGGGAGACCGAGGTTAGCGCGCAACGTGGTTCCGGTGTATTCGGTGCGCAGCGTCCCGCGGTCCTGTAGCAGCGGCACCACCTTGTCGACGAATTCGTCGAGACCCCACGGGACCAGGTGCGAGCCGAGGATGAAGCCGTCGGAGCCGTCGTTCTGGACGAACGTATCGATCTGCTCGGCGACCTGGGCGGGGGTTCCGACCAGGGGGCCACGCTCGAACTGGTCGATCACCACCTCGCGCAGGGTGAGTTTCTTCGCCTCGGCGACCTGACGCAGGCGCTCGACCGTGGCGAAGCGGTCCTGGTGCACGAAGGCACGTCCCTGAATGATCGGTGCGGCATCGGGGTTCGGATCGATGTCCGGTACCGGGCCCTCCGGGTCGTAGCCCGACAGGTCACGGTTCCAGATCTGCTCCAGCAGGATCAGCGCTGTCTGCCCCGTGACCTGCTCATTGCGGATCGCATGGAATTTCTCGGTCGCCTCGGCCTCGGTATCGCCGAGCACGAAACTCGCCGATGGCAGGATCTTGATGTCCTCGGCTGCCCGTCCGGCCGCGACTGCGCGCGCCTTGATATCGCGGTAGAAGTCCGCGGCCTCGGGCAGCTTGCCGTACGGGGAGAAGATGGCATCGGCATTGGCCGCGGCGAATGCGCGCCCCTTCGGTGACACACCGGCCTGCAGGATCACCGGCCGACCCTGCGGGCTGCGTGGCACGGTGAACCGGCCGGAGATGTCGAATTGGTTGCCGTGGAAGGCGAATGCCCCGGCATCCGGGCGGGCCAGGAACCGGCCGGAATCCTTGTCGGCGACGAGATCGGCGGCATCCCAGGAATCCCACAGGGCGCGAACGGCATTCAGCGTCTCCTCGGCCCGTGCATAGCGGTCGGCCGGATCGAGGAATCCGCCGCGCCGGAAGTTCTGGCCGGTGAAGGCGTCGAAGGAGGTCACCACGTTCCACGCGGCGCGACCGTCGGATAGGTGATCCAGGCTCGCCAGCTGGCGGGCCAGCTCGTAGGGCTCGTGTATCTCGTTGGGAAAGATGCCCGACGCGACCGCTTCCGCCAACTCGGCGGCGGTGATATCGCGCAGTTCCCGGCGTCCGAAATGGGCAGCTGCACTGGGGGTTCCGGACACCCGGACCTGCCAGCCCGCTCGGCCGCGCGAGGTGTAATCGAGCGTAGCGATGGACTTCGAGACGTGGAACGGTTCGGTATGGGTGGTCGTCACCGTCGGAATGAGCCCGATGTGCTGGGTGACCGGAGCGACCCGCGCGGCGATGAGGTTCGCGTCGATCCTGGCCCCGACCCGGTCGACGGCATCGTCGCCAGGTGCGTGCCGTTCCCCTGGAACAGCCATGCTGTCCTCGATGCTCACGAAATCGAGTAGGCCACGCTGCGCCGTGGTGACCAGATCCGTCCAGTAGCCGGGACTGAACAGTTCGGCGGGCCGGGAGTTCGGCGCCCGCCACGCGGCCGGATGCCAACCCGCTCCATCGAGCGCGACGCCGAGATGCAATTGTGCCGGTGCCATCGTCTCCCGTTTCTGTGTCTGGGCGAATGTCATGTCCTGCAACGCGCGGCACCGGTGCGAGCCCATTCGAGCGATGCGCTGCCGGTGCTGCGCTGGTTCACCGATCTGTCGGCCGAGCTGCCCATTAAGTCCCATACCTGGTGGCCAGGTGGGGTTCGTGGCGCACGATTCCGCCCTGGCGTGGGCGCCCGTCAACGGTTGAGATCAGCTCGAGCGCTGGGAAATACCCTGCGCGCGAGCGGATTCGAAGGCCGCCACCGGATATGAATTGCGATGAGCGCAACCGGTCCCAGCGGTCGTGTGCCTCGCTAAGGTTCTCCGGTCGGACCCTCTTGCGGAGGAATGCGCGATGACCACCGAGTCGACCATCGACATCGATACCTCACTGCACCCGCTCGACGACCCGGTGCGGGCGTCGCTGTGGGGCGAGCACCACCGGTTCGCCAGTTGGGTGGGCCGCATCGGCCGCTACGACCCGGAAGTCGCCAGATTCGTCGGGCATCCGCCGGTACTCGACGATCAGGATTGGGCCGATCTGGCCACCCTGCTCGGCCCGGGCGGCAGCACCGCGCTGCGCGGCCACGGCCACGTGCCGCCGGAGGGCTGGGCGGTGCTGAGCGAATTCGGCTCGGTGCAAATGGACGGCACTGCGCTGCGCGTGGCCCATGACCCCGAACTCGACGCCCTCACCACGGAGGATGTGCCCGAAATCCTCGACCTGATCGCCCGCACCGAACCGGGCCCATACGCGCCGCGCACCATCGAAATGGGCACCTACCTTGGCCTGCGAGTGGACGGCCGACTTGTGGCGATGGCAGGTGAACGCCTGCATCCGCCGGGCTGGACCGAGATCAGCGCGGTCTGCACCGATGCCGAATTCCGCGGCCGCGGATTCGCCTCACGCCTGATCCGCGCGGTTGGCGATGGCATCTGTGCCCGCGGCGAGACACCGTTCCTGCATGCCGTCGCCCATAATGCGACAGCGATCAGTTTGTACGAAACGCTCGGATTCACCCTGCGCAAACGCTCGCCGCTGACGATCGTGCAAGCACCATCACCCATTGGCCCGACTCCGAACTAGCCGTCGACTTCCGCTCAGGAACCCGCGCGGCATTCGTTCGGGGCGGGTTCGCCGCGCAGTCGTCCGTCGAGCCAGCCGATCTCGCCGGGGAAGCCGGTGAACAGGGCGATGATGTGCTCGCCGGGCTCGGTGCGGTGTACCGCGGGGACGCCGCGGGCGCATTGGTCGCGGTAGAGGTTGTAGCCGTTCTCGAAGGGGATCCAGAAGTCGGTGGCGGCGTGGTAAATGTAAAGCGGGACACCGGATTTCCGGTTTGTCAGGTCGGTCCGCGCGAAGATCGCGTCGGCGATATCACTGTCGAGTGGGTCGGCGATATCGGCCGCGACCTCGATCGGGATGCCGACCACGCCGAGCGGGCCGTTGCTGTCACCGCAGGTGTCCTTGATCGGCGAGGATGCCACCCACTGTGCCAAGTGATTCATATGCTCGAGAATCTCCGGGTATTCGCGGCCCATCGCCAGCGCGACGGCCAACAGAATGCCGGATTCGGAGCTGCCATCGAAGCGATGTGCGACCATTCGATAGTCCGTCACCAGTCCCCCCATGGCCGCTCCGACCACCACACCGGCCAATTCCGGTGCATACTCGTCGAGCAGCATCGCGGCCGCATACGATGCGATCGCGCCGCCGGAATACCCGCCAACGGCGAAACGGCTGCCCTCGAACTCCGCTGGAAACAGATTGCGCACCGCCCGAATGGCATCGAGCACCACATGCCCGGCGACCTTCGGTTCCGCGTACACCATCCACGGACCTTCGTGATCGGGAATGAGCACCGCATAGCCACGGCTGATCGCCCATGCGGTGGTCGGCGGGAACAGATCATCCCCAAACAAATTGTTGCGCAACCCGTGCGCCATCGCATAGCTCGTCGTGCAGTTGAGCCCGAGCGAATTGATCGGCAATGCACTCACCAGCACCGGCTGCTCCCCCGGACCGGTCCACGCGGCGGCGGGAATCATCAATGTCGCGGTACCGAAGGACGGCCTGCCCGAGGCGTCCGTCGTCCGGAACTTCAGCAGCACCGCCCGGCTGATCGGCTCCGTCACCAGCAGCGCGGAAGCCGCGGTCACATCACGCCATTCGACGGTATCGCCAGGGGCGAGTGCATCGAGACCACTCGGCCATTCGTCGAAGATCGGATCCCCCGACGGCGCGGACCGCACCGCCTGCCACAATGCGGCGAGTTCGGCGGGCAATGCGCGCGTCAGCGGTGATGGCGCCGGCGCGAACGATGGGGCCGGAATGGTGGCATCGATCCACTGCTGTAGCTCGGACGGCACCGAACCAGCTGGCTGCGTCGGCGGTTGCGGGTGTTCGGAAATACCGGGGCCGGCTGATGCGGGCACCGGGCCGACCAATAGTGAGCAGCCCACCATGGCCGCAACGACAACAACCGCTCGGAGTTTCGACATTTCGATCTGCTCCTCCGGAATCCGAGGCCGCCCCTTGAGCGGCCAGACTATGTCGCACCGGAACCGCACTCAGCGCGGTTCGAACTTCTCACGGTCGAGGCTGTCTTCGGTGTGGCTCCGGCACGAAGCCGAAACCCACGGGTACGCAGACGATAAAATGAGCGAGGCTCGGTTATTGTAACCGCAGGTAGGAGGGGCCGAAGGAGGTCGGTCAGCGCCGCCGTCCGTCCCAGGATCGCGCGAAGGCAACCCGCGAGCACATTCTTGTCGACATGCACCGGGTGTCCCGGGCCGCAAACCCCGATCGAAATCCTCCGTCCCGCATACGTCGACCGAACGTAGGGTTGGCCGCACAGATCAGTCGCGTTCGTACGTCCCGGTCAGCTTGCCTCGGGCGATAACGTGTCCATCGATCGCGGACAGCATGCTCGTTCGGGTCGCGTCGACGCCGAGTCCGCTGGGTTGGTCGAGGGCAAACATCTGAAAAATGTAGCGGTGTGGGCCATGGCCGGGGATCGGTCGTGGCCCGGCATAGCCGCGGCGTTTGAACGCACCGAATCCGATCCGCATCATCGGATCGCCCGCAGTGGAAGTCGCTGCGGCCGAATCGATTTCGAGTCCACCTTCGGGAATGCCCATCGTATGCGGGTCGACGCCGGTGACCAGTCCGTGCACGATCGGCCGCGGCAACGGGACATCGGGGTCTTCGATAATGAGGATCAGCTCCACTGCGTCAGGCGGAATGTTCGACCACTGCAGTGGTGGTGAGATGTTGTCTCCCACACCGTCTCCCGCGTAGCGGCGCGGTATGGCGGCGTTGTCCCCGAAGGCGTCACTGGTCACCGTAATGGTTTCTGGTGCGCCCTTGGCGGCCGGGTGGTGCCAGGCGGTACTGCCGAGTCCCGCGCGCACGGGGCGCAGCAGACGGCCGATCATGCGCCTGATCCACTGTCGACGGGGATCGCACCGGACCGCAGGACATCGCGCAGTTCGATGGGCAGATATCCCTGTTCGGCCAGGCGGGCGAGCACGCCACCGCTGGCGAGGATTTCCAGGATCAGTGGTGGTAGGGGCACGGTGTGTCCGTCCGCACCGCTGATCTCGTTGCAGAATTCGCCGGTGGCGATGTCGAAGCTGCCCTGATCGCCATCGTCGAACAGGTCGGTCACCCCGGGGGCGGCGAGTGCGGGCAGGCCTGCGTTGACGGCATTGCGGAAGAACAGCGAGTTGAAGTCCTCGGCGATGAGTGCGGCGACGCCGAGGTGGCGGAACAGTGCCGCGACGGGGCGCGACGATCCGACCCCGAAGTTCTTGCCCGCGATGACGATATCGCCGGGCTCGACGAGATCGGTCCAGCCGGGCCGGATTTGGTAGAAGACATGCTTCGCGGCTTCGGGAATGTCGAGTTTCATCGCGAAGGCGGGATACATGGCGTCGGTGTCGATGGATTCGCCGAAAACCCAGACCCGTCCGGTAATGGTGGTGTTCATGCGGTGATGCTCCGTGGATCGGTGATGTAGCCGGTGACGGCCGAGGCGGCAACGGTCGCCGGAGCGGCCATATAGATCTCGGCTTCGGTACTGCCCATGCGGCCGGTGAAATTGCGGGTGCTCGAGGTCAGGCACACCTCGCCCGGGCCGACAACACCCATGTGGTAGCCGAAACAGGCGCCGCAGGTGGAATTGGTGACGACGCCACCAGCGTCGGCGATGTCCTGTAGGTAGCCCAGTCGCATCGCGTCTCGGTAGACCGTCTGGGAGGCGGGCGTGACGAGTAACCGCACCCCGGGGGCGACGGTTCTGCCGCGCAGGATCTCCGCGGCGATGCGCAGATCGTCGAGCTGACCATTGGCGCAGGAGCCGATGAATGCCTGATCTATCCTTCGTGTTTCGATCCTGGACACCGGTAATCCGTTGTGGCTGACCGTGCCCGGCCGGGCGATGTAGGGCTCGAGGGCGGACAGGTCGACGGTGCGGACATCGAGGTAGCTGGCATCAGGGTCGGCGTCGGCGGGTTGGTAATCGTGAACGCCGCGGTCGGTCAGGAAGTCCCGGAGCAGTTCGTCGACGCCGAAGGTGGCGAAGTCGGCCGATATTTCGGCGGCTTGGGTGGCGATGGTTCGCCGGTCGTTGAGGGGCACGCTCGACAGGCCGGGGCCGCCGAATTCGAGGTTCTGGTTGGTGGCGTCGCCGTAGGTGTCGGCGATGTAGAGGAATACGTCTTTGCCGCTGATTTCTTTGGGCAGCACGCCATCGAATTCGTACCGGACGGTGGGTGCCACCTGGAACCAGGTGCTGCCGGTGCAAAGGATGGAGTAGAGCTCGGCAGGTCCAAGACCCCGTGCGGCGGTGTTATAGGCCCCGCCTGCGCAGGTGTGCGAATCGGTGCACGCCAGCACCTCGCCCGGCCTGGCCAGTCCGTTTTCGGCGATCACCTGGTGGCAGATGCCGTGCCGGCCCACGTCGAAGAACCTCTGGATGCCGAAGTCGGAGACGAACTTTCGCGCCTTCGGCCCGCCCTCGGCATCTTTGAGCGTGGGGGCAGGCACCGCGTGATCCATGATCACCGCGACCTTGTCCGGGTCATGGATGCGGCTGGGCGGAATCCACAGCGTCGCGAATTGCAGATCGATCATGACGCACATGTCGACATCGACGGTGACGATATCGCCCGGCGCGACCTGTTCCACGCCCGCTCTGCGGGCGAGCAGATTCTCGATCATGGTCATGCCCATGGGTTTTCACACTCCTTCGGTGCGGTAGCGCTCGCCGAGTTCCGACCACTCGGCCAGCCCGACGAGATCGAAGAATTCGGCGGGCTTCGATGGCAGCAGCGGCGCGGGGTCACGTCCGGCGAGTTCGGCGAGACCGGTGAGCATGGCGTAGGCCGCCGCGCCCAGCGGCAACGACGGGTGGATGGCGATCGCGTACCCGAGCTCGCGAAGTCGTGCGGTGGATTCGATCGGGGTCAAACCGCCGATAACGAGATTGATCAGCAACGGTGCCGCGACTTCTCGGGCGATGCGCTCGATCTCCTCGACTCCTTGTGGAGCCTCGACGAACAGGATGTCGGCACCGGCGTCGGCGTACACATTGGCGCGTTCGATCGCGGCGTCGATGCCGAGTGGGCCGCGCGCGTCGGTGCGCGCGATCACCACGAAATCGGGGTCGGTGCGGGCATCGAGAGCAGCGGCGAGTTTGCTGACGAACTCGCCGGTGTCGATGAGTTCCTTATCCGGCAGATGCCCACACTTCTTGGGAAAGGCCTGATCCTCCAACTGGATCGCGGCCACACCGGCCGCCTCGTATTCCCGCACGGTGCGCACGACATTGAGCGGGGCACCGTATCCGGTGTCGGCGTCGGCGATCAACGGGATATCGCCGAGCGTGCGCACCAGCATCCGGGCGCGTTCGACCATCTCGGTCTGGGTCAGCAACCCGATATCGGGCAGTCCGTATCCGGCAGCCGCAACGCCAGCGCCGGTCAGGTAGGCGGCGGTAAATCCGATGCGGCGCACCAGGGATGCGGAAAGGCCGTCAAAAACTCCCGGCGCGACTACGACGTCGTCAGCGGCAATAGCGGCCCGCAGGCGGGCTCGCGCGGCGGTCATCGGTTGCCGTCCAGGGCGCCTTGGACCGGCGCGGCAAGGAGATCGGCCAGTTCGCGGATGTCGGTGAGTTGGTCGAGGTTCAGTACCGCCCGCTGGATCGCATCCAATCGCGAGGCCGCCAGCAATGGGCCGACGAGGGCACGGTACTTGGCGATGACATCGTCATTGGTGACCGGATCGTCGGGACCGCCGTGCGGTTGCACGATCCGCTTCTCCAGCACTGTGCCGTCGGCGAGGGTGATCGACAGCTCCGTCGCGAAACGCTCTCGCAGCGGCCCGTTCTGGATGTTCTCGTCCAGCTTCACCTCGACCTTGTCGAGCAGGTCCCACACGTCGTCGGCGGCCAGACGCGCATCGGTGAACTGCGGCGGCAGGACCTGACCGTCGAGCAGGGCCACCGCGGCGGCGTATCCGAGATTCATCTGCGCGCCGATCGCGGTCAATGGACGCTCGGGCTGCCACCACCCGTGGTGATACACGGTGTGACCGACGCGAATCTCGATGTGCGAGACGGCTTTCGGATCGATGCCGTATTCGGCGCGCAGCTCGAGTGCGGCCTGGATGGTGCCGTGCAGGCCGCCCTGGGCGGCGTAGGACTTGACCATGACGAATTCGGTATGCCAGCCCGCGCCGAGTCCCGCGATCACCTGCGCCGGTTCGGGATCGTGTCCCGCACCGAAGACGGCGAGGTAGCCGCCGTACTGGCGGTCGAAGACCTGCTTGATTCCGGTGTAACCGCCCGCGGCCAGCCCGGCGGCATAGTAACCGTTGCGAGCGGCGAATCCGTGCTGCATCCGCTTGGACATCGCCTCGTACTGGGCCGCCATCAGCCCCGCCGACTGGGTGCCCGCCATACCGAGTGCGTCCTCCAACTGCTCGGCCCCGAGGCCACGCAATTTGCCAGCCGTCATCGCCGCGGTGTGGGTGCCGAAGACCGGTCCGCTGTGCCAGCCTCGCGACAGCATCTGCGCGCCGTGCAGGGCCAGGCCGACGCGTGGTCCGATTTCGAATCCGGCGATCGCGGCCACCAGGGCCGCCGCGCCAGACACGCCGTCGAGGTGCTGTGCAGTCGCCAACAGCACCGGCAGGATCAGCGAATTGTTGTGCAGCGGCGCGAGTGGATGGAAGTCGTCGAGTTCGAAGCCCTGGATGAAAGTGCTGTTGAGCAGCACAGCAGCAGGTCCGCTCGTGGTCGTGCCGGTACCGATGACCATCGCGTCCCCGGCCCCTTCCAGGTCGAGGACCGACCGGGCGGCAATCCGCGACCACGGCAACTGGGCACCGACCAGACCGCAGGCCACACCGTCGAGCATCAGGTGTTTCGCACGGACCTGAACCCGCTCGGGAATCGCGTCGAGGGTCAGTTGCTCGACCCAGTTCGCCAGCGCGACCGTGACACCTGAAGTAGTCGATTCGCTCATGCGCCCAGTGAACGGCAATCGCAACATTCGGCTCCGAAACTGAAGGAAACTCCACGGGCTATGGGAGGCTGCTAATGAAACATCCACACACTGCTCAGATGGCGTGGGTAATCAACACATCTCGGGATCGATGTGGTGTCCTCGGTGCCGCCACCTTCTCGACACCGGAGCGGAGCCTGCGGTGACCGCGGAACGACCGGCACAGCGCGGCGTCGATGAGGTCGACGTCATGCTGCTGGATGCCCTGCACGCCAACCCGAGGGCCAGCTTCGAGCGACTCGGGCCGGTACTGGGGATCTCGCCGGTCACCGCGGCCCGCCGCTGGCAGCGGTTGACCGAATCGGGCCGCGCCTGGGTTTCATCGGTACCCGGACCAGGGGTGGCGCTGACCGCGGCGGTGTACGAGGTGCAAGCACAACCAGGCTGCATTCTCGACGTCGCGCACGAGTTGGCAGCCGTTCCCCAAGTCGTCAGTGTGTACGCCACCGACGGCGCCTTCGACCTGCACACGCTGGTGCTGGCCGAAACCACGCCGGCCCTGAGCACGCTCCTGCTCGAGCACCTACCCCGCATTCCCGGCATCGCGAGAGCCCAGTCCCACATCGGCATGGAGTGGTACAGCGGGATCCACTGGCGACTGGGTGCGATGGATACCGACCAGCAACAGTCGGTTGCAGAGCCCGATGACAATCGCCGACGCACCACCCGCAACCGCACCCTCGAGTCCGAAGACCGCGACCTCTTCCTCGCCCTGCAGCGTGACGGTCGCGCCCGATTCCGCGACCTCGCACGCGAACTCGATACCTCCGAACATCTGGTGCGCCGACGGCTCGATTCGCTGGTCCGTCGCGGAATGCTGGGATTCCGAACCGATTTCACGCGCGGCGAGGGCGGCTGGCCGACCGAGTTCGTGCTCTGGTTGTCGGTACCACACCACCAACTGGTCGCCGCTGGCGCCGAGATCGCCGGATGGCCGCAGACCCGCATCTGCCTTTCCACCGTCGGATCCGCCAACCTGATGCTGATGGCTCAGGTCCACCAGGTCGGTGGCCTGACCGAAGTCCTCGAACGAATACGCCACACGCTGCCCGACGCCGTCATCGTCGACCAGCGACTCGTATTGCGGGCATGCAAATCCTGGGGTCGACTGCTCGACAGTGCAGGCCATGCCATCGGAGTGGTGCCGGTCGATCCCTGGGCGTCGGTCAGTGGGTCGACATCCTGACGTAGCGCTCTGCAGTCGCGCGGCCAATCGTCGCCGGCGCAGCGCGGGCGGCACGCCCTGCCTGGATCAACGCGTCACCAGATGTCGTCGGGGCCGACCGGTCGGTATTCAACCCGTGTGTTCCAGACCCCGATCATTGATCCTGAGTAGTCTTTGGATCGTCGATCGATGCTTTGGAGCCCAGTCGCCCTCGTGGAGCGGGAATCCCCATGGTCACCCATCGCAGGAATCCAATTGTCGCGGTCGTGGCGGTCGCCGCGTCGATCGCACTGTTGATCGCGGCATGCACGTCCGATCGGTCCAAACCATCGGGCGGTAGCAATGCTGGCCCCAATGCCGCCCCGGTCGCCTATCGGGAGCCGGTCGAACTCGCGAGCAAGGACGGCGTGCTGGAAGTGCGACTGTCGGCGCACCAGGGCACCGTTGCCCTCGACACGGTTTCGAAACCGGTCTCGAACTTCCTGGTCTTCGGTTACGAACTGATCAGAGGCACCGCCTCGGACGGATCGACCAAGGGCGACAACGGCTATCCGGCCCCGACACTGCACGTCGAACCGGGTGAGCGTTTGATCGTGCACTTCGACAACGATCTGCGCGATCTGACGATCAGGGACTATTACAACCCCGCTTTCACCCCGGCCGGCGGGGATGTACCGATCTACCCGCCCGCCCTCACCTCCTCGCCGCTGAACCTGCACACCCACGGGCTGCACGTGAGCCCCAATGGCAACGCCGACAACGTCCTGCTCGATATCCCGGCGGGCAAGGGCAATGTCTACGACTTCGCAGTACCACAGAGCATGCCGAACGGCCTGTACTGGTACCACAGCCATCGCCATACGGTCACGGCTCAGCAGACCTACAAGGGCCTGGCGGGCCTACTGGAAATCGGACGACCCGACGGCAATCTGCCGCTGGTGACGCGCAACAACATTCCGATCCGCACCATGGCACTGCAGTACAACTTCGTCTTCGACCGCAAAGGCACCGGCCACGAGTTGAACGATCCGAACTGGCCGCAATTTGTGAGCACACTGCGGCCACCAGAGGGAACACAACTCGCCGACGGCACGTACCGGCCGAGTCTGGCCCCGGTGAACTTCGCGCAGACGACCATCGGCTCGCGATATGTCACCAACTGGCACACCGGACCGCTATCGCCCGCCAACCATCGCGGGCAGAACCAATTCGTACCGACCAGCCTGCAGAGCTTCACCAGCGATCCGACGACCCAGCCGCCCATCTCGATCCCGGCCGACCCGAACCTGCCGGACAACCAGCGCGATGTGCAGTTCACGATCAACGGACAGTTCCAGCCCGCCCTGCGGCTGAAGCCGGGGCAGACCGAGATCTGGGTCCTGGCCAATATCAGCGACTTCGCCTACCTGCCGGTCACGCTCACCGAGACGGCAACGGGCAGCCATCCGAAATTCGCGATCGTCGGCCAGGACGGCGTCCCCTTCCCCGAGGTCCACCTGCCGGTCGACGGCGACGGCACCCGTCTCGTCATCCCGCCCGCGTCGCGGTACGCGATCGCGGTGACGATGCCGAAGACCGGCAATCTCATCCTCGAGATGCCCCCTGTGCCGGGAGCCCGCCCCGTCACGAATCCCGGTGTGCTCTATACAAATAACGGCACCGACAACCCACCCGCCGTCTTGGGAACGATCACCGTAGACCCCTCGGTCATCAGCTATGAAGACGGCTTCTTCACCTTCCCCACTCAGAAGCTGCTCCAGGTCCGGCCCGACAAGGGCACCGGACAGACCACGCCGTTCGTGCCCGGCCAGCAGCTCGACGCATACACCTCCTTCGTGGACGCCTCGGTCGGTACCCCCGATGTGCGCCGAAAGCTCACCGTCACAGGCGGATTCGGCAATGACAAGGCCAGCAGCAGCGATCCCAAAGCGTTCACCTACGAGTTCGACGACAACACCTTCCCGAATATCCCGCTGCTGCAGCCGCGACTCGACTCGGTCGAGGAGTGGCTGTTCACGAACCTGAACAACGACGAGCACCCGATGCACATCCACGTGAACGATATGCAGGTGATGGAGATCGTCGATCCGGTGGCGAATTCCAGGACCGGCGTGCAGATGTGGGCTGAGGACAACGTCAATGTGCCCGCCCCCGTGACCGACGAGTACGAGAATCCGCTCGTGCCCGCTTCGGTGACAATGCGCATGCGGTTCACCGAGTACACCGGCACCTTCGTGATCCACTGCCATCGCCTCAATCACGAAGACAACGGCCTGATGGCGCTCGTCAATGTCATCCCCGCGGTATCGACCTATGCGGTGGCGATCGCGGGTTCCCCTGGCATGCCCGCAACCGTGCGGGTCTACGACGGCAATGGCGACCGGCCGGTCGCGACGGTCACGCCGTTCCCGTCATTCGAGGGCACACCGACGGTTGCCATGGCCGATGTCAACGGCGACGGAGTGCTCGACCTGGTGGCCGGTACCGGTGCGGGAGTGGCCTCGGAAGTAGTGGCCTACAACGGCGCTGGCGCCGCGCCCTTCAGCGCCGAACTGACTCGCTTCGCACCGTTCGGGCCCGACTTCCGCGGCGGCGTCAATGTCGCGGGCGCCGATATCGAGGGCAATGCGTCGGCCGACAACATCATCGTCGGCTCGGGTCCCGGCATCGAATCCCGGGTGAAGATCTTCTCCTCGACCTTGCCCGGTGGGCGCGACAAAGCGCCCGAGCAGTTTTCGAGTTTCACACCGTATCCCGGATCGACGACCGGAGTCACCATTGCGACCGGGATGGTCGACAGCGCCTCCGGCCGGGCCAGCATTGTGACGGCGCCGGGGCCGGGAGACGCCCCGCGGGTGAAGACCTTCCGCTATGACCTGTACCCGCCGACCGCCGCGGCGAAAGGCACGCCGGAGGCCGGACATTCCGGTGACCCGATGATGACCTCGGAATTCCTGGCCTTCGACCAGAGCTACCGGGACGGTGTCTCGCTCTCGACGGGATGGGTGGCCGGTGCCGAGGGCGGGGCGCAGAGCATTGTCACCGGCATGCTCGGCGGCGCGGGCACGGTGCGCGTGTGGTCGAGCGGATCGCGTCTCGACGGGCAGCCCGCGATGTACACCGAGAGCCCGAACCACCATGCGGGCCCGATCGCGTTCCGCGAGGTCACATCGTTCGTCCCGTTCGCCGACGGACCTGCTGGTATCGGGGTGCGAGTGGGGACCACCAGCACGACCTCCGGTGCGGATCTGCTCGTCAGTGGGCAGGCGGGCACCGGGGCCGAGGTCCGCAAGTTCGGACTCGGCCGCGCCGACCCACCGGCCACAACCCTGACATCGACGCTATTGACCGCGATTCCCGCACCGGCCGGACCCGCGCCGCTCGGCGGCCGATAGCCGGGTCAGGGCAATGTCCAGAGTTGGGTTGTCACCACGTAGAAAATGACAGCCCACACCAGCATGATGGCGGCGACGATAACGATGCCCTCGCGATTCGTCTTGGCAGCGGGAGCATCCGGAGGCGGCCATAGCCACCGCCGCAGCAACCGGTTCACGTAATACGGCATCGTCAAGAAACTCATCACGAAGCTGGACAGCAGATTGCCGATGAGCAACCCCAGCCAGAGCGGCATGTGCAACGGTGACAATGCGAGGGTGAGCAGCACGACCGTCGGGTAGAGGCCGACCCACACCGCGAGGGCGGTCTTGGTATCGGACGGACCCGGAATGTCACGTCCGTTCTCGTCGAAAGCGAACCAGCTGCCGAACGAGTTCTCGATGGTGCGCAATTCGAAGTCGCTGAACTTCTCGCCCTCGGTGAGAAGTTCCTGGCGCCGCTTCGAGGTGAGCCAGGTGGCCAGATTCGCCGCGGTATCGAAGCGGTAGAGCGCGGTCCACTCGTCCTGCACACCATCGATGGGGCGGAAGAGCTCGGTACCGCGAAAGCCTTCGAACTTCGCCTCCTCCCGGCTCAGATGTGCCTGCCACGCAAGGAAATCCGCGACGCTGTCGGGCGCCACGCGATGGGTAACGACCACCGTCACGAGGGGATCGACGGGCCGCGCACCGCCGCTGATGACCTGCTGAGTGGCGGGACCGTCGAAGTATTGCTGGCCGCGGTCCAGGAATTCCTGACGGGTGGCGCTGTTTATCCAGTCCTGTAGATGACCAACCGAGTCGAAGCGGTAGACCACGATCCACTCCCGCTGCACTGCAGTGGGAGCGGCGATCTCCGCGCCGAGGAATCCGACGTGACCCGAGGCTGCCGCATTCAACTGCTCCTGCCAGATCCGGAAATCTTTCTCGAAACCCGGGCGCACCCGCTGGCCGATAATGACCGTCGCCGCACTGCCGCTACCTTTCCCGGCGTCCATCGCCCTCTCCTGACGGATCGGCTCGCGTCGGAACCGGCGCGTTCGCAATGAGTCGCCGGTAGATGCGCTCGGGAGTCAGCGGCAGCGCGCGGTATCGGATCCCCGTCGCGTTCTCCAGCGCATTGGCCAGCGCGGGCGCGACCGGGTTGACGCAGCACTCCGCTATCCCTTTCGAGTGCATCGGCCCGACGGAATCGGCGGAGTCGACCATCAGTACTTCGGTGCGGGGAATATCGGCGTAGGTCGGGATGCGGTAGTTGCGCAGATTCGGGTTGACCATGACGCCGTTCGTGTCGACGTGGAAGTTCTCGGTCAGCGCGAAACCGATGCCCTGCGCGACGCCGCCCTCGATCTGGCCCCGCACCTGGGCCGGGTTGATGAGGACACCGGCATCGGCGGCGTGCACGCTGTAGAGGATGCGGATCTCACCGGTCATCCGGTGCACCGCGATGCGAAATCCGTGGGAGTTGAAGACGACACTGCGCGGCGATCCGAATGCCTTGCGCGCCTCCGTCAATCGAATGCCGCGCCGGTGCGCCACATCGATCAGCTCCGATAGTGACAGCTGGCGGCCACCACAGCTGACCCCGGTGTCGTCGATCGCGCACGAAGCGATATCGACGCCCATATGTGCGGCCGCCACAAACAGGATGCGATCGCGTAAGGCATCGGCGGCCCGCAGCACCGCGTTCCCGGCGACGAATAGTCCGGCGCTGGCGAATGCGCCGGTATCGAATCCGGTTCGGTCGGTATCGGATTGCACCAGACGCACCCGTGATGGCGTGGTGCCGAGCTGATCGGCCGCGATCTGTACATGTGCGGTCGGGGTGCCCTCGCCGAATTCGACAGTGCCGACGGCGAGTTCATAGATGCCGTCGTCGCCGAGGGTCAGCCAGGCCTCGGAGAGGTGGTCGGTCGGTGGCGCGGTCTCGTGCAGTGAACTGGCGGTGCCGATGCCGATGAGCCACCCGTCGCCCGGTGGCGGTTCGGCGGTATTGCGCCGCAGCGCGTCGTCGACGAGATCAATGCAGCGCCCGAGGCCCTCCTCGCGGAACATGACATCGTCCGGGCCGTCGTCGAATGCCACGAGCGCATCACCGGGGCGCACGATATTACGCCGCCGCAGCTCGAGCGGATCCATATCGAGTGCGACCGCCAGCTCGTGCATGGCGGATTCCATTGCGAACGCGGGCTGGGTCATGCCGTAGCCGCGCAGCGCACCGCTGGGCACGGTGTTCGTATAGACCGAATAGCCGTCGAATTTCTTGTTGGGGCAGCGATAGATCGCGACGGCGGCGCCACCGGCGAACAGCGTTTCGCCGCCGTGGTTTCCATATGCACCGGTATTCGACACATTGCGGACCTGGATCGCGGTCAGCGTGCCGTCGGCGCGCGCACCGAGCTTGACCGTCATCGACATCGGATGCCGCGGCGACGCCGTCGTGAACTCCTCTTCGCGGGTGAACTCGAAACACACCGGCCGACCGGTGTCCAATGCGGCGAGTGCGGCCAGATCCTCGGTGATGACCTCCTGCTTACCGCCGAACGCGCCGCCGACCCGCCGACAGAACACGCGGAGCTGATCGGGACGCAGGTCGAACAGATAACCGAGCTTGCCCTTGGCGATCGACGGGGATTGGGAGCTGGTCCGAACGTGCAGTCGGCCGTCTTCGAGCCAGGCGATCGATCCATGCGTCTCGAGATGCGCATGCTGTACGCGCGGCGAAGAATAGGTGCCCTCGTGGATCACATCGGCCTCGGCGAATCCCGCCTCGACAGCACCGACGTGCCCGTGGATCTCGAGCAGAATATTGTGCTCGGGATCCCGCACGAACGGGTCGTGCGAGCCGTGCAGCTGGGGCGCGCCGTCGGCCATCGCCGCTTCCGGATCGAAAACCGCGGGCAGCACCTCGTATTCGACGATCACCGCGCGACAACCCGCTTCCGCCGCCCCGACGGTGTCGGCAACGACCGCGACCACCCGCTGACCGACGAAGCGCACCACATTGTCGAGGATGTAGGTGTCGCTGGGATCGACCAGGTGATCGGTGTGGATCGCGGTCGTGAACCGCTTGCGCGGCACGTCCTCCCAGGTGTACACGCGATGCACACCCGCAACCGCGAGCGCCGCGGTGGTGTCGATCGATACGATGCGGGCATGGGCGTGCGGCGAGCGCAGCACCTTCAGATGCAGCATGCCCTCGATCGCGGTGTCCATGGTGAATTCCGCACGCCCGGTCACCACCTCGGTGCCCGCCGGAGCACCGACGCTGGTGCCGACGGCTCGGCCCGACAGCGCGACCTCGATCCCGACGACACCGCGCACCGCGTCTTCGATCGCCCGGTAGCCGGTACAGCGGCAGAGATTTCCCTTCAGCGCACGCGCCAGATCTTGTTTCTGGGCGTCGGTGAGCGCCACGCTGGTCATGATCATGCCCGCGGTGCAGAAGCCGCACTGGAAGCCGGGAGCGTCACGGAACTGCCGCTGCATCGGATGCAGATTCGCAGGCGAGCCGAGACCCTCGATCGTGGTGACCGCACGTCCCTCGGCGCGGAATGCGGGCGTGATGCAACTGTGCACGGGATGCCCGTCGAGCCAGACCGTGCAGGCGCCGCAATCGCCCGCGTCGCACCCCTTCTTGACACCGTGCATGCCGAGCGAGCGCAGGAACGTGCGCAGACATTGACCGGGATTCGGCTCGTCTTCGAAGGTGTTTCCGTTCACGGTGTACGTCATGCGGAGCCGCCTTCGGTGAGCTCGACGCGGATCTCCTCGGCGAAGTGCCTCGCCAGGTGGTGGCGGTGGTCGGGGGTGCCGTTCGCATCGCCGAACCACAGGTCATCGGGTAGGGCGTCGATGCGCTGCCGCAGCGCCGCGGCGTCGGGCATGCTGTCGAATGCCAAGCGCACCGGACGGGTGGTGCCCGCGGTGATGGTGAGCAACAGGTCCGCGGTTCCCGGCGACCGGGTGGCGATCATGAACAGCGTCGAGCGGCCCAGCCGCGTCAGAGAGAAGCGCCGATACGCGTAACGCTTGCGCAGCGCGACGACCGGGATATCGACGCGCCGCAGGATCTCGCCGGGCGCGAGGACATTGCGGCGGTCGCCGATGACAAAGTCGGCGGCATCGATCGTGCGTTCGCCACCATCGGCAGCCCACAGGGTGTACGTGGCTTCGAGCGCGACCGTCAGTGTGATCATCGGGCCCGCGGGCAGCGACATGCAGATATTGCCGCCCACTGTCGCCGCGTTCCAGACCTTGAACGAGGACAGGAGCGCCTCGCAGCAGGTGCGGAACAGCGCGCTGGCGGGCCGGTCACTCGGCGGCGCAAAGGCATTCAGCTCGGCGATGGTGCATGTCGCGCCGATCTCGAGGCCGTCGGCATTGGGCACCAGGCTGTCCCAGCCGAGTGCGGTGAGATCGATCAGACGGCGCAGTTCCGGCTGCTCGGTCGAGAACAACCACGTTCCTCCGGCCAGCCACGCGTCACCGTCGCGCCAGTCCGCGCCCGGTCGGTCGGCGGGTCGCCGAACGATATCGGTGATCGTATTGAGATCCATAGCGCCGCTCCTTCGGAGAAGGTGCCGTGCTGCCGATCGCCCGCCGAGTTCGTCGCGCCACGAATCCGCCCTCTCGGGGGCATCGCCGTTCATGTACTCGCTTGCACGTCAACGTACCCGACTCGACGAGGGCCATGGCGCTGATCAGCCCATATGCCTACAATCCCAGCCCCTGCGCCAGTACCGGCCAGGACGCCCTCAGTTCATCACCCCAGTAGCCCCAGGAATGGGTGCCGTACGGACGCAGCTCGACGGTCGCGGGGATATCCAGATCCGCCAACCGGGCGGCCATATTGCGTGTGCACTGCTCCACCGCGGCCTCGATGACGCCGCCGACCAGGATCTGGTTCGCCAGCGCGGCTCCACCCCCGACCAGATGCCGATCACCGGCCTTGTCATAGGGGCCGGGCAGTCCGTTCCCACTCGACAGATACAGGCTGATGCCACGCAGCCCGGCCGCATTCAGGTACGGATCGTTGGCGCCCCACATCGGATCGTCGGGTGGGCCGTACATATTCACGGCATCGCCACCGCCATAGGCCACCGTGATACGGACATAGGACTGGCCGACAGCATCGGCTATCTGCGCGCATCCGCTGTAGGCCGCCACCGCTCGGTACAGGCCGGGTTTCGCGATCGGCAATTGCAGTACCGAGGTACCCGACATCGACACGCCCGCAATCGCATTGATCCCGTTGGTACCGAGAGCGGCATCGATGAGCGGAGGCAACTCCTCGGTCAGATACGTCTTCCATTTCATGACGCCCAGTCGAGGATCCGGCGCTCGCCAGTCCGCATAGTAGGACGCGGCACCACCGACGGGCTGTACCACATTGACGTTCTTATCGTGCAGCAAGTCGGTTGCGCTGGTCAGCCCGTCCCACGACGCCTGCCCCTTCCCGCCGCTACCGCCGCTGAGCAGATACAGGACCGGACGCGGCGCGGAGATATCGGCCGGGCGCTGTACCTCCACGGTGAATTCGCTGTTCATCGCCGCCGAGAAGACGGTGAGAACGAGATGCCGAGCATCGATGACCCGGGTATCCACGATCCGCGAACCATCCGGCGAGGTATGTGCCCCATCGGGCACACTGACGCCCGGCTCCGCCGCTCCCGATGGTGTGAACGGTGTCGATGACAGCGTCGTACCGAATACGCCCGCCGCTAACACCATTGCCGCACTGCGCAAAAACGAGCGGTATCGCAACTCTGAGCCCTGCTTTTCCTACGCCACTGCCGATATCGCACAGCGGCGGCCACTTTCCGACAACTGAATCCGTCGCGCGGCACGGCGAATAACTCGTCGGCTGCGCGGCCGCGAGTCTCACACTCCCTGACGAACAGGAGGTTGCGCGTTGTTGTCTACGAAGGGGCAGCTTCACCCTGGGGTGCCGTTAACGACCGTGTCACCAGGTACATGAAGCGCTGTTCGGCCAGGTAGCGGCCCGCGATACTCGAATCCAGCGGGTCGGACCCGCGTCGCCGAGGACGATGAGGGAGGTTCCCTGACTCCTCGATAATTCCCGGTCTCAGCACGCACGATTATCGCAGGCCGCCGGCTACCTCGACTGTGGTGCCGGTGAGGTAGGAGGCGTCGGGAGAGAGTATGAACGCAGCGACCGCGGCGATTTCATGGGGTTCGGCCAGGCGCCCGAGCGCGGTCATCGATTTGATCACCGCCTCGGCGGGCGCGTCACGCAGCGCCGGCGGGATGTAGCGGCTCGCCGCTTCGGCAGCCATGTCGGTGGCGGTGCCACCCGGGGCGATCGCGTTGATCGCGATGCCGCGCTCGGCCAGTTCGGGCGCCAGGTTCAGTACCATCGCCGAGACCGCCGCCTTGCTGGCCGCATACAAGGTGTGCTGGTAGACACTGATGCGTGCGCTGATCGACGAGGTGAGCAGGATGCGCCCACCGTCGGTCATTGCCGTCACTGCTGCCTGAGTGGCAAACAGCTGGCCGGCCACATTAGTGCGAAACACTCGTTCGAAGTCTGCGGGCGTGATCGACTCCAACGCTCCGAAATGCTCGATGCCCGCGTTGCTGGCCAAGATGTCCAGCCCGCCGAACGCCGCGACCACCTGATCGACCAGCACTCGGGTCTGGTCGGGGTCGCTGACGTCGGCGCGCAATGCCACTGCCTGGTAGCCCTTGTCGGTCAACTCGGCGACGAGCGCGTCTGCGGACGACTGGTTCGAGACGTAGTTGACCGCGACCGCGGCACCTTCGGCGGCCAGCCGACGCGCGATCGCGGCCCCGATGCCGCGTCCGCCACCAGTAACCAGTGCCCGCTTGCCGGCCAGACGTGGAGAATCGCTCATGGTTCACTCCTCAACGAAATCGTTCGGACAAGTGATGATTCGGCTCGAGTGCAGGACGATCTGCGCATATAAGGCTAAGGGGCCCAGATATCTGTCACGTGCGGCGGACACGCTTCGGTGTCTATTCCTACGTTCGCTCGAAACGGGTCATCGCGGTAAGCGTCTCGACGTCGAAACCGCCGATCCCAAGGAGCTGGTGGACTTCCCATGGGATTACTTCGAAACCGCGATATCCGCGGGCGACGAAGGGTTCTTGGCGGCACAGGTCATCGAGTTCGGCCCTGGACATGTGACCGAAGACGATGATCCCGAGTTCGCCGTCGAGGCTCGGGCCGGAAAACAACACCTTGCCGGCCAGTTGCTGCTCGCGCATCCAGGCCAGGTGATCGTCGAGGCTGCGGTCGGTCGCCGTGTCTCGATCGCCAAGCCATCGGTGCAACGTCAGGTACCACATTTTCAGCCTCCTCGGTTCTGAGGTGCGACCGCGGCTTCGCGTACCGGGTCGCCACCGGAAAGCCCTCAGCGACGCCCATCCAATGGTTGCATCGATCCCCCGGAACGCATCGCCTCCGTCGATGCGGTACCGGTGCGGATCGCGGTCGCGTACTTCACCATCTGGTCGTACTGCTCGGCGATCAACTCCCAACGCAAACGTGCGGAATTGCATTCGATTCAGCATTCGACCGTTGGTGATACTGGTTTCCGGTGAATCTCCTTGCCCGCCAGCACTTGTGCGGCTCACCCACGTTCTGCACGACGGTGGGCACCCAGTGACTCGGATCGGCTGCGCGCTTGCGGCAAGCTCACCGCCGAATTGCGGCAGTCGCTCGGCGGCCGGAATCCCATCAGGTTTGTTCGCTATTTAGCTACAGTGCTAAATTGCTAACATGACCGAGGTCGACCCTGACGAGGAAGCCGGCGTGTTCCGCGCGCTGGCCGACTCGACGCGCCGGCAGATCCTGGAGGACCTCCGCTCCGGCGAGTTGACCGCGGGCGATATTGCCGCGAGGTTTCCGATCAGTGGTCCTTCGATCTCCCGGCATCTGGGCGTACTCAAGGCAGCTGGGCTCGTCCGAGAGCGACGAGCCGCCAATCGGATCTTCTACTCGCTTGTCGAGGAACGACTGGCGTTGTGTGTCGGCAGGTTCCTGAGCGCGATCTGCCCGGAACAGGTCATCGTCAGACAGCGCAGACTGCGAACCACGAAGAACAGGGGTGCCGAATGAGACCGCCGCGGATGTCCAGCGTCGTTGAGCGCCGTCTTCTTGTGAACTACCGAGTCGACCCTGAGGCCGCCGCGAGCTTGGTGCCGCCGCCGATGCGACCTCAATTGGTTGACGGTTGGGCGGTCGCCGGCATCTGCCTGATCCGCCTCGGACAGTTCCGGCCCAGTTGGCTACCCGGCTGGGTCGGGCTGCGCAGCGAGAACGCGGCGCATCGCATCGCGGTTGAGTGGGATGGTCCGCAGGGACGCTCGGCCGGTGTGTACATCTCGCGTCGCGACAGCGGCTCGGTGATCAATGTCCTTGCCGGTGGCCGACTGTTTCCGGGTGAGCACAGTTTGGCGCGGTTCGACGTGCGGGAGACGGCGGAGGACCTGCATGTAGCCTTCGCCAGTCAGGACGAGACGATCTCCGTGAGCGTGGATGTCCGGACCGCCGAGCGGTTCCAGGGAAGCGAACTGTTCGCCGATCTGGCGCAGGCATCGGACTTCTTTCGATGCGGCTCGGCCGGATTCTCGGCCACGCGTGGCGGTCAATGCCTCGACGGGCTCGAACTCCGAACGGACTCATGGCACGTCGAGCCGGTCGACGTCCGCTCGGTTCGGTCCACGGTCTTCGACGACCAGAACCGGTTCCCGCCAGGCAGCGCGGTGCTCGACTGCGCCTTGCTGATGCGCGGGGTGCCGGTGACCTGGCGCCCCCTACCGCCTCTGCGAGTCGTTGCCGGCTCCGCGACTGTAGGGAATAGCGCACGCCAGGAATAACACCCCTCTACCAGTGATCGGGCGCGTCATCGCCGGCCGCAACCCGGCCACAGATCGCTCTCCCCGGCCGCGGGCCGGTACAGGTCATCCTGGTCGAGCTCCCTCATTACGCGCGAAAACTACACCGCGCCAACCTCCCTCGACCGCGTTTCGAGAGCGCTCATGTACCTGGTGACACGATCGTTAACGACACCCCGCCAACGGGGCGACGCTCGACCGGGTCGGTTCATCGCCACGTCGAACCCGACCGATGCGCGGCCCGGCCCTCACTTTCGCCAGAAGAAGTGATGCACCACCCCGCTCGGGCTCGGAATCTGCTCCAGGTGGAAACGGTCGACGAGTTCGTCGGGACTGGTCCAGAGTCTTTCGCCACGACCGAGTTCGACCGGCGAGACGGCGATATGCATCGCGTCGATCAGGTCGGCCTCGAGGAACTCCCGGACCGTGGCGACCCCGCCGCCGATCCGCACGTCCTTGCCTTCGGCGGCTTCGAATGCCTGCGCCAGGGCGTCCTTGGGAGACGCGTCCAGGAAGTGGAAGGTGGTGTCCCCCAGCGTGAATGAGGGCCGCACGTGGTGGGTTAGGACGAACACGGGTGTGCGGAACGGAGGTTCGTCACCCCACCATCCCTGCCAGTCGTAGTTCTCCCATGGCCCCCGCTGCGGACCGAATTTATTGCGCCCCATGATCTCCGCGCCGATGTTGTTGTGAAAGTCGCGCGTGCAGTAGTCGTCGAAGCCGTAGGTTCCCCCCGGGTCGGTCCGGGTGGGCCAATGCGCGGTGGCGCCCGCCCAGGAGAAGAACGCACTCGGATCGGCGTGGCCGAACGGACGCTCGAAGCTTTGCCCCTCCCCCGAACCGTATCCGTCACTGGACACATTGAAGTTCTGAACTCGGACCAACTGTGTCATCGAAACCCTTTCTGATTGCAATATGCAATCAGTTTGGAACCTACCTGAACTGATCCCATGACGCAACCAGTTGCTCATGACAACTGGACGCTCGAGGCGCAAGCGGCGCCGGAACGACCAGCAACTTTCCAATGGCGGCATAGGCCTGCGCTGCGGATTCGGCGGCGCAATGATATTCGGTATGGACACAACCCTGCTGGGTGATGCTTCAACGCAGCTGGAACAGTTGATCCGGGCGCCGATATGAGCGCGCCGATTGCCAAAGTGGACAGCATCATCGAGGAAGCCCACCGCGTCTACTCCGGTAACCGCGCCGTCACGGATCGACTCGAAGCGGGTGCGCAACGACTGCGCGAACCGCTGCGGATAGCGTTGGCCGGGGCTGGACATGACCGAAGAAATGGCCATAAAGAGCATGTAAAGCCAGCCTCCAGCGACTGGAGAAGCACCAATCCGAACGAGAATGGCGAAGTCATATTCCCCGCAGTCGGCCATCGACGGTCCGCTTCGGTGGAGCGTACGGAATGTTGCTGAAATTTAACTAATGGGTCAGTCATCCAACCCTAGTAGTTGTGGCACGTTCCGTCGGATTATGTATCCATCAGCGCAATTCGTCGTCGATGGGCGGACTCGGGTCCGTGCTCGGGCGCGGCCTGTAGTTCGGGCGCGGCGGCGGCCAGCAATGCATCGCGGTCGCGGTTCAACGGTGGATAGATACGCCGGGTGTTGATGGCGCGCTTGGTGTCTTTAGCCTCCTCGCCGCACGCGACCACGCGGCGGTCCCAGCCCTCGGTATACACCGCGCCTGCCGGTCCCAGATCGAGAACCGTTACATACCAAGGGATCCGCAACGGCTTCATGGGCTTGCCCAGAAGATCGCCGATGACGTTGTATCCGGCCCATCGGCCCATCGGGCGGCTGTGCTGGCAGGACATTACCGACATATGCTCGTCGTCCATTTTCGCGGCGGCGACGTCACCGGCGGCGAATACCCCGGGCACACCGCAGACCCGCAGATAGTCGTCGACGGGGAGTCGACCCAGCCGGTCACGGTCGACCCCGAAGTCGGCGGTCAGCGGGTTGGCCCGCATGCCGGCACACCAGACGACGGTGGCGGCGGTCACCACTTCACCCGAGGAGAGCGTCACGCCGCGCTCGTCGATGGCGAGGACCCCGACGCCCAACTTGGTCTCGATCCCGGTGTAGGCCAGCGCCGCCTCGATGACCGGTCGCGCCGATGCGCCCATGTCCGAGCCGACG
The DNA here is from genome assembly GCF_040609795.1 of Nocardia sp. NPDC004604. Lineage (NCBI taxonomy): Bacteria > Bacillati > Actinomycetota > Actinomycetes > Mycobacteriales > Nocardiaceae > Nocardia > Nocardia sp. NPDC004604. The sequence goes on along the minus strand of NZ_JBEXLC010000014.1, from coordinate 51,777 downwards.
TCCGGGTTGCGGTCGACCAGGATGACCCGCGGTGTGACGGCACGCGTGGCAAAGATGTCAGCGAGCATTGCGGGCAGCTCGGTCGCCGCTTCGATGCCCGTCAAACCTGCGCCGACGACGACCACTGTCGCGGCCGCCTGGTCAGCGGGGCCCTCGGCAAGCCGGCGCAGGTGGGCCTGCAGTCTGGTCGCTGCGTCATGGGTGTCGATGTCGAAACCGAACTCGAGCAGACCAGGAATATCGGGCTTGACCACCTGGCTGCCCAACGCGAGCACCAGCCGGTCGTAGCCGTGCGCGCCCGCGGTGGATTCCACGACCCGCGCCAGCGCATCGATCGCCGTCACTTCGCCGGTAATGTGCTTGATTCCGACCGGACCGAGAAGTGGGCTCAGCGGGATGCGGGATGTGCTCAGATCGGTCTCATAGTCGCGCACGCGGATGTCGTGGTACGGCGTGGAACTGATCATCGTGATATCGACGGTTCCGACCGCCCCACCGAGCTCGTCGAGCCGCCGGGCCGCCGCGAGCGCCGCCCACAGACCCGCAAACCCGGACCCGAGAACCACGACACGCGAAGGATCGGTCACTGCAGCGCGCTGCACATCGTCATTTTAAGCCCACATCACCCTATCGATGCTCGCCCTGGCCTGGCTCGTCGCCACGAAAACCGCTGCTGCAAAGGGGGACTCACCGACAGCGAAGAAGGCATGATCGCTCTCACGCTACCGGAGATCCGCCGCCTGCTCATCGCGCTCGTACTCACCCCACCCCACGCCGCCGACCACATCTGGGCCTGGTCACGCCGGCGACGACCCCGACAACACCAAGCCCGACTGTCGCACTACCGGCGACGCGGCCACCCACTTACCTGAGTGCAGTTGCCGTATTAAGGCCCCGGTTTCGATCTCAGTTGGCTTAACGACACGTCATCAGTGGTTCACTTGCGTTCGCCTTCTCGGCCCACACCTGCCTTGTTACGCAAGGCTTTCCCACGACACTCACCACCACGGCTCATTCACCGCAGCAACACGGAACGGTTTTACACCTGCACCTGCATACCGATGCCGAAGGACCCACCTTCATCTCCACAACAGCACAGCGACAACAAGATTCGCGCTTCTACATCATGACCTCCCTGTCACCTTCAGGACACACTAAATGCGTTGGCGGAGACCACGATTGGGCTCTACCAGACCGAAGCAGTCGGTGACGGCTCACCGTTTCGCCGCGGCCCGCTCCATCGGTTGGCCGATGCCGAACTCCTCACTTCGGATTGGATGGACTGGTTCAACAGCTCCCGGTTGATGCATCTCCTGGGTCGTAAGCCGCCGGTCGAGTTCGAAGCCGACTACTATCCCACCCCGACCCAGCAACCCGCCGGAATCAGATAACCGGGCGCGCATCAAGCGCGGGGCGTTTCAGGTGCCTGCGGTACTTCGTGGGTGTCCAGTCCGAGGTCGCGCTCACTCTGCACCGGTAGGTGCGGGAATAGATCACCACGCTTCGTTCGCACCACGGCCAGCCACACGTTCTCGCTGGTCATCCCGCGCACCTGCCGGGCCACTCGATCGTGAGGACCGCCGCGCAACGCGCACTGGGACCGGGCGCCAGGCCAATCATGGACAAGTACGCAAGCATGCGAGAATGGATGGGTGAGTACCAGGCCACTCAGCACCGGTGGCGTACCCCGGATAGCACCCATCCGGCGTGAACGCGCCCGCGCCCGCACATCCGACCGGGTCTATGACGAGTTGGTTTCCGCCATTCGAAACCTGCGTATCCCGCCGGGCGCGTCGCTGTCCGAGACCGACCTGTCCGCCCAGTTGGAGGTCAGCCGCACGCCGCTGCGTGAGGCAATCGCGCGCCTGGTCGACAACGGGTTGGTGTCCGTCGTGCCGCAGGTGGGCACGCGGGTGGAGCGAATCCGGTTACAGGACGTGGAGGAAGCGCGCTTCGTCCGCGAAGCCCTGGAACTGGCCGCCTTCGCGGCCGCATGTGAACGCCCGGACCGCGATGTGAACACAATGCGGATACTGATCACCGAGCAGGAACGCTGCCACGCAAGCCACGACCTCAGTGCCTTCTTCGCCGCGGACGAAGCACTGCACCAGCAGATCTTCGTGCTCAGCGGGCACAGCGGCATCTGGACGATGATGCAGCCGATCAAGCTCCAACTCGACCGGCTACGCCGGCTGAGCCTTCCCGAACCCGACATGGTACGGGAGCTGATCGACGAACACACCGCGATCGTCGACTCGCTGGAGGTCGGTGACATCGAGGGCGGCCAGACACTGCTCCGCGCACACGTTAACCGGGTACGCCGCTACGGTCCGATGTTGCGTGAGCAACATCCCGACTACTTCGCTGACTGACCCGAAGACGTGGACCCGATTCTCGGGCTCGATACTGAACCCGTCGATTTATCGAATGGCAGCGGTTTCTCGGTCGGGGTGTTGTCTCGTCCCGTCCGGTCTCCGTAGAGAAGGCCGAGGCTTGGGCGTCCATCTGGCGCTGCGGCTGGGTCGTCGGCCAAGCCCAGGAGGTCGCCTGGCGCAGTACAGAAACTCACCCCCGGAGATCCGATCGGAGCCAGGCTCCAACTCACCGCTTGCCTGCCTCTCGCGGCGGACCTCGACGCCACCGCCGCCTCGGCGCTGACTGGCGACGCCGGCACTCTACTGTCCGGGCTCGCGCAAAACTTCGCCAACAACACCGATCCCATCGCCGGGAACAACGGATGAATACTTGCATACAAGCAACTGGTATGCAAGATTGTGGTCATGATATTTCCCCGCGACAGAACACAGGGCGCCGTCGGTAGCTCGTGTCGGGACGTCACCGATCCAGCGGCAACGAACAGGCCGGCGTACCTCGGATCTGGTCTTCGAAACGTTTGTCTCGGCCGTCCAGGATCTTGCAGCTTCGGTGTGGGCACGAGGGGTCGGAAAACGCACTCACGAACGCTTCGTCAGTCGCACACCGGTCCGCGAAACGCTGACCCGGCTGGTTGAGGCCGACTGGCGACGATAGTACTGCCGGCCCGGTGTTCTTCGCTGCGGACGAAGCACTGAATCGCGCGGTATTCGGGCTGGTGGGGCAACCTCGCGCGTGGGCCACTGGATCTGCTACGTGCACTTCTGCGATGTCAAGGCAGGGTCCTGCAGTTCGCCGAGTGTTTTCTCGGTGAGGGGCACCTCAATCCTGCCCAGGTCATCCTGCGGCTGCACGCAGTCGGCTGCGAGGGGATTCCTCTTCGAGGACCATATGCCGGCCATGATCGGCGATATCGCCACCGGGCGACACCTCGCCCACCACCACCACCACCACCACCACCGCCGCCGCCGCCGCCGAGCCCACACGATCGGCTGCGTGTGCCGGACGCGCTCGGCCTCGGTAGGCCACACGACATTTCCACCCATCGACGAATTAAGAAGCTGGAGTAACCAATGGCACGCTTTGACGGCCGCAAGGTCCTGGTCACTGGGGCAGGATCCGGCATCGGCTGGGAAATGACCCGACTGTTTCTCGAAGAGGGCGCCCAGGTGATCGGCGCGGACCTCGACCCCGGCAGCCTGCCCGCTGGAGCGCACGCTGTCCGGGCCGACATCAGCGTCGAGGACGATGTCGCCGGATTGTTCGATGTCGCGGCTCGCCTATTCGGTGGCGGAGCCGACATTCTGTGCAACAACGCAGGAATCGGTTCGACCACCAGTGTTTTGAACGCCACGGTCGAGGAATGGGACCGCGTGTTCGCGGTTAATGTCCGTGGCACATTCCTGTGCACCAGATACGCGCTGCCTCACATGCTCGGCCAGGGCTACGGAGTCATCGTCAACACTGCCTCGGTCGCGGGGATGATCGGGCTCCCCGACCGGGCGTCCTACTCCGCGAGCAAGGGGGCGGTCATCTCGCTGACCAAGCAGGTCGCCGTGCAGTGGGCCAAGGAGGGTATCCGCTGCAACTGCATATGCCCGGGCACAGTGGATTCACCTTGGGTGGGCCGGCTACTGGCGCAAGCGGACGATCGCGATACTCGGCGCGCGCAGCTCATTGCCCGTCAACCCATGGGCCGGCTGGCTCAACCCGTGGAAGTGGCCAAGGCAGCACTGTATGTGGCCAGCGACGACGCGGCATTTGTCACCGGCAGCGAATTCGTCATCGACGGCGGAATTCTCGCCGGCTGACCTCCGGACACCGAACACGACGACTGAGAAACGAGTAGAAGATGCGCATTGGTGTGACAGCCGGCCGAGCGAAGATAGTCGCGGGTGACCGGGCGACCGACATCGCAGATGCGAGCGGAGGGCGCTTCGGGCCCGACCCCCTGGCGGTCTATGACCGGTGGGATGAATTTCTGCACTGGGCCAGCGGCGTCCCGGCCGCCGATAACGAGCCATTCGAGGTAGACAAGGCCGACGCCCCCGTACCGCTACCCCGGCAGCTGTTCGGAATCGGGCTCAACTATCGCGCCCACCAAATCGAATCAGGGCTGCCGGAACCGGAGTTCCCGCTGGTGTTCACCAAGTTCCCCAGCTCAGTGACCGGTCCTCGAGGCAATATCGAACTGCCGACCGACCAGGTGGACTGGGAAGTCGAGCTGGCCGTGGTGATCGGACGCCGCGCCCATCACGTCACAGCTGACCGGGCGTGGTCGTTCGTCGCGGGACTGACCGCGGCGCAAGACATTTCCGCGCGCGACGTGCAGATGCGGCCATCCGGGACACCGCAGTTCAGCCTCGGCAAGTCCTTCCCTGGCTTCACACCTCTGGGGCCGGTGCTGGTCACCGTCGACGAGTGGGAAAACCCGAACGCGATCGCGCTGTCGTGCGAGGTCAGCGGTCAGCAGGTGCAAGCCAGCAATAGCTCGGACCTCATCTTCGACGTCAGCACGCTCATCGCCTATCTGTCCGGCATCGTGACGTTGCTGCCCGGTGACGTGATCCTCACCGGCACCCCATCAGGTGTCGGCCTTGGCCAACAGCCACCGCGTTTTCTGACCGACGGCGACGAAATCGTCACTCGCGTCGGGGATCTCGAAATGCGTCACCACGCCCATAGCCGGAGGTGAGCAATGTTCACCACCGAGACCGTCATCCCGTACCTGGTCGGCCGTGGTGTACTCCCCCGCGGCAGCACCGCCTGCGCGTACCCACTGTCCGGAGGGGTATCGAACGAGGTGCTCGCAGTGCGGGGAGACGGGGTGGATGTCGTGGTCAAGCAGGCGCTACCGCGCTTGCGGGTGACGCAGGAGTGGTTCGCCGATCCCGCCAGAATCCTGGTCGAGGCTGCGGCGCTCCGCTTGGCCGGCGAACTGGACCCCACCGCGGTACCGAAAGTGATCGACACCGACGACCAAGCGCTGACCCTCACCATCGAACGCGCACGCGGACAGTGGAAGGACTGGAAAAGCCAACTTCTCGCTGGAACCATCGAACCTGCGGTCGCCGGGACCGTTGCCACCGCACTCGCCCGATGGCATACCGGCACCGCCGGCCAGAGCCGGCTCGCCGCCGACTTCGGTAACGCGCACTTCGCGAGTCTGCGCATAGCGCCGTTCTACCGCGCAGCAGGCGCGGCCAACCCCGGCCTTACCGGTAAGGTCGACGCACTGGCCGATCAGCTGTTGCGCGAGCGCACATGCCTGGTACACGGCGACTTTTCTCCGAAGAACATCCTGGTGAACGGCACCGACGCCTGGGTCATCGACTGGGAGGTTGCCCACTACGGGTCCCCGGTCTTCGATCTTGCGTTTCTCAACACCCACCTGCTCCTCAAAGCGGTCAATCGACCTGAGGACACCCTCGACTACCACCGCGTGGCGGACGCCTTCAACCATGGCTATTCCAGTGCAGTGCGCGGCGACCTGGTCCCGGAATCCGGGCAGCTGGCCGCACACGTCGGATGCCTACTGTTGGCGCGGGTCGACGGCAAATCTCCGGCGGAATATCTCACCCACAGCGGCCGCGAACGGGCACGAGAGCTGGCCCTTGCCGCGCTCCACCGCGAGGCCGACCTCGAAGAACTTTGGAAGACGATCTCATGACAGACACACGCATCACTTCCGTGCTCGCGTGGGAAGCACTGGACTCCCGCGGGACCCCCACGGTCGCCTGCGAGGTACTGCTGGCCTGCGGCGCACGCGGGCAGGCGATGGCACCGTCCGGCGCCTCCACCGGAACCCACGAGGCAGCCGAGCTGCGCGACGCCGATCATCGCTACGCCGGACGGGCCGTCACGCGAGCCGTCGTCAACGTGGAGGCCACACTGGCCGAGGCCGTCCACGGCCTCGACGCTCTGGACCAACCCGCGGTCGATGCTGCTTTGCTCGCCACCGATACCGATGCCACGCTGTCGAATATGGGAGCCAACGCGGTGCTGGCTGTGTCGGTCGCGACCGCGCTCGCCGCCGCCGATGCTCGCCGACTGCCCTTGTACCGCAGCGTTCTCGATGCCGGAGCCGTACCGTTGCTGCCGCTGCCGATGGTCAATATCATCTCCGGCGGCGCACACGCAGGCGGTGCGATCGATATTCAGGACATTCTCGTCGTCCCGGTGGGCGCCGACTCGTTCCGTCAGGCGTTGGAATGGTGTTGGAGTGTCCGGCGAGGCACCGCCGTGGCGGCCGAAAAGCGAGGTCTATCCACTGCGCTCGTCGCAGACGAGGGCGGGCTCGCCTTTCCCCTGACGCGCAACCGCGACGCCTTCGACCTGGTCACCGAAGGGATTCACCGAGCAGGACTCGAGCCGGGGACCCAGGCAGCTATCGCGGTGGACGTCGCGGCCACCCAATTCTTCCATGACGGCCGGTATCTTCTCCGCACCGAAGACCGCGCGCTGACCAGCGCCGAACTCATCAGCGAATTCACCGAGTGGACAACCACCTACCCGCTGATCTCCATCGAAGACCTCCTCGCCGAGGACGACTGGGACGGCTGGGAACAGGCCACCGGACAGCTCGACAACACCCAATTGCTCGGCGACGACCTGTTCGTTACCAACCCGGCCCGGCTGCAGCGCGGAATCACCCAGCACGTCGGCAACGCGGTGCTGGTCAAACCGAACCAGATCGGGACCCTCACCCAGGCGCGGTCTGTCGTGCGCACTGCGCACGATGCAGACTACCGGACGGTGCTCTCCGCCCGCTCCGGCGATACCGAAGACAGCTGGCTCGCCGACCTGGCAGTTGGCTGGCACACCGGCCAGATAAAGGTCGGCTCCACCATGCGCTCCGAGCGCACTGCCAAATGGAACCGGCTGCTGCACATCGAACGCGAACTCGGCGCAGCGGCGGAATTCGCAGGCTGCGACGCCATCCTCCGGTGACTTCGGTCAAGCACCAACGACACCCGTGGTGTGGGGGCAGAAGCACCAGAGTGTCCGGCCCCCACCACGTTTCGCTTCGCTTCGTTCCTTTCGTCAATTCCCTCCGCCGCGTCCCCCGGTGATCTCCTGGGGCAGCGGCTCGCCGCGGGTCTGTATGCGCAGACGGTGAAGCTCTGCTTCCGCGGCGAGCTGATCACGGTCCATGCTCGCGCCCGTGCGCCGCCGCCAGACCGGTCCCGCACGGACACCGCTCATGGCGTGAAATACCCCGGGTACTCGGACCGGACCCTATCGGCCTGGTCGAGCACGTGACGAGAATGTTCCGTGATGAGGCGCATACCCTCCTCGACATCCCTGTTCTCGAGCAGATCCACAATGCGTATGTGCTCGTCGATGACGTCCCGGGTGATCACGGTCTCGGAAAACGCCAGACGGCGAAGTCGGTCCAGCTGCAGCTTTGAGCGCCGAATCATGCTCCAGACCCCCGGATAACCGGCCAGCCTGAAGATCTCCTGATGCAGATCCTCATCCGAGACGAAGAAGTCTTCGACGTCACGGTCGGCCACCGCCTGCTCCTGACGCAGCAGAATGCGCCGGAGTCCGCCGACATCGCCACCGGATTCGCAGGCTTCCCGGAATGCTGCCGTCTCCAGGGCGCGGCGAATGAAGCAGGCTTCCCGGACCTCCGAGAGGTCGATGAGTGCCACGCTGGTCCGGACCTGGGAGACGACACTGAGCAGGCCCTGATCGACCAGCCGGGAAATGGCTTCCCGCAACGGTGTCCGGCTTACCCCCAACTGCACGGAGAGCTCGGCCTCGGACAGCAGAGCCCCTGGTTCGAGCCGCAGGTCTCTGATCGCCGACGTGAGTTCATCGTGGACCCGGTCTGAGATGCGCTGCCGAGCCGGGGTGCGGACGACCCGCCGCAGACCGGAAGACGGTGCGGGCGACGCACCCTCAGCGGACAGGAAAGTAGAAGCCATGCTGAAATTTTGACCGATCGAGCCCTTGTATACAAGTATGTTTGAACTCTAGTATGGTGCGACCTGCAATCAAAGGAGATTGGAATGCAGCGGAGATTTCTCTCGCTTGTCGCAGCTGGGGTCCTGACCGTCCTTGCGGTCTCGGGATGCGGGCCGGCGGGCAGCGGTGGCGCGGGTGGCGGTGGCAAGAAGCTCACGGTCGGGCTGATCATGCTCCAGGGCGACGAATACTTCAGGGGGATCCAGACCGCGCTGGAAGCGGCGGTGAAGGCCGACGGTGGGAAGGTCATCGCGGCCAACTCGAACAATGATGCAGGCGCGGAGGCTGCCGCCGCGCAGAACATGATCCAGCGACAGGTTGACGCGATCATCATGCAGCCCGTTACCGTTGCCGGCTCGCTGGCGACGATGAAATCGATCAAGGCTGCGAGCATCCCGCTGATCTGTTACGGCAACTGCACGGCCGACGCCACGAATCCCTCCGTTGTCAAGGGGGTCGTCCAGTCCGACAACACGGCCCTGGGAACGGCGACAGGAAAAGCCGCCGCGGAATACATCAAGGGCAAGCTCGGCGGGTCGGCGAGGATCGGCATCCTGAACTGCGACAGCGCGGCCGAAACCTGCAAATTACGCAAAGCCGGCTTCAAGAAGGCGCTCGAGGATGCGGGGGTGACGGCCACCTATGCCTCCGACCAGGAGGGATTCCTCGCGGATAAGGCCACCACTGTCGCCACCAACATGCTCTCCGGAGATCCCGGCATCAACCTGCTCTGGGCCGCCAATGAAGGGGGCACCGTCGGGGAGGTGAGCGCTGTCCAGCAGTCCGGCAAAACCGTTCCCGTCTTCGGCACGGACATCTCCAAACAACTCGCTGGCTTCCTGCAGGATAAGAACAACATTCTTCAGGCCACGACCGGGCAGGACCCGCAGACCACCGCGAAGGACGCGTACGAGCGGGCGAAGAACGCCGTCGCGGGCAATGCGAACTCCCCTCTGGAGACCGACCTCCCCGGAATCACCTATAGCCGTGACGATCCGGCCGCGGTGAACAAGTACCTGGGCAAGTAGGAACAGGAACGGCAGGTGCCGAGGCCTTACACGCCAACGCATGGTGTCTGCCCGGTCATCGATGAAGGAACGCTTGTGGATAAGACCGCTCCCCCGATCCTGGAATGCATTTCCCTCAGCAAAACCTATGGAACCGTCAAGGCGCTGGTAGACGTCGACCTCACCCTGCGTGCTGGGGAGGTGCGGGCCCTGCTCGGGAAGAATGGGGCCGGGAAATCGACCCTGGTGAACCTAATCTCCGGGTCCCAGCAGCCGGATCGCGGAAGACTGCGCGTGTCCGGCAAAGAGGTGCATTGGAGCCGGCCGGGCGACGCACGGGCCGGCGGCATCGCCGTGGTGCACCAGGAGTTCAGCCTCGTGCCGGGACTGTCGGTGGCGGAGAACATCACGCTCGGTCGCTGGCCCGAACGCCGGACCGGACCGGGCTTCATCGATTCCAAGACGTTGGAAGACAATGCCCGGCGAGCCATCGAGATGCTGGGCGAACCGATTCCGCTGTGGCAGGAAGTCGGCAACCTTTCCCTGGCGCATCAGCAGCTCGTAGAAATCGCCAAGGCACTTCTCGACGAGCCCCGGGTACTGATCCTGGACGAGCCGACCAGCGCCCTGAACAGTCACGAGGTCCACGCGCTGCTGGCGCTGATCCGACGCCTGGCCGGTCAGGGCGTGGCAATCATCTATGTGTCCCATCGGATGAAAGAGATCCCGCTGGTTGCCGACACACTCACTGTGTTGCGAGACGGCCGCGAAGTGCAGACCTTAGGTGCACACGAGGCGAGCGCCGAAAAGGTGGCCGCGCTCATCGCGGGCGAGAGCAGCCAGGCGGCGGCCCGGATAGCGCACCGGGATCGTCGTGACCAGCCGGTCGTACTGTCGGTGCGGGACATGCGCATCCCGGGTGTGCTGAGCGGCGTCGACTTCGATCTGCACGACGGTGAAGTGCTCGGCATAGCCGGGCTGCTGGGATCGGGGCGCACAGAGCTTCTCGAAGCCATCTACGGCCTGCGACACGGCGTCCGGGGCGAGGTATCCGTGGCCGGCGAACGCATCCTGCGTCGCCGCCCCCGCCGCATGCTGGCCAGAGGAGTCGGACTGGCCCCCGAGGACCGGAAAGGCTCCGGAATCGTGCCGATGCTCGGGGTCGGGGAAAACATCCTGCTATCGGCGAGGGGCCGGGTGCTGCCGCGGTTCTGGATCAAGCCCCCGCGCGAGGCCGCCGTGACGAAGGAAACGCTGCGCGCGCTCTCGATCGTCGCATCGACAGCGGGTCAAGAGATCGGCACTCTGTCCGGCGGAAACCAGCAAAAGGCTGTGATAGGCCGGCTGCTGGCGGCGAAGATGTCGGTGCTGTTGCTCGATGAGCCGACCCGCGGCATCGACGTCCACGCCAAAGGCCAAATCTACAAGCTCATTCGAGAGCTGGCCGGGAACGGGATTTCCTCCATCTTTGTCTCCTCGGAGCTCGAGGAACTCTCGGAAGTCTGCGACCGCGTCCTGGTGCTCAGGGATGGCCGGATCCGAGACGAAGTCGTCGGGGCCGGTGCCACGACCGAAAAACTATTGGCACTTGCCATGAAAGAAGGCAACTGAAATGTCCCAACCGGACGTCATGCAGCCCCAAAGAAAGGCCGCCGAATCCGAGGCCGGCGGCCTGTTCACGCGCATCCGCTCCTGGGACGGCATCGGCCTGCTCGGCGTGCTGGTACTGGTCTTCCTGGTATTGGCTGTCACCGCACCGAACTTTCTCAGCACGGGCAATCTGCTCAACATTCTTCAGCAAGCCGCCTTCTTCGGGATTGTTGCTTTCGCTATGACGCTGGTCATCGTCGCCGGCGAGATCGACATCTCCGTGGGATCCCTTGCCGCGCTGTCATCTGCCCTGCTGGGAGTCATGGTCGTCAACCTCGGATGGCCGATGTGGGCCTCGTGCTTCCTAGTCCTTGTCACCGCTGCTGCCATCGGCGCCCTCGCCGGATGGATCCGGGCAGTATTCGGGGTGCCGACCTTCATCGCCACGCTCGCCCTGTATCTGGGACTGCGCGGAATGGCCATGCTGATCACCGACACGTTCCCGATTCCCGTCGACTCCGACAAGTTTTTCTACTGGGGGAGCGGAAAGATCGCCGGAGTCATTCCCGTGCCGGCTGTCTATCTCCTGGTCGTCTTTATCGTGATCGCGGTGATCGCACGCAAAACGGTGTTCGGCCGGTCGATTTACGCCGTGGGCGGAAATGCGAAATCCGCCGAACTTTCCGGCATCAACGTACGCACCATCCGCATTTCGGTGCTGGCGATCTCCGCGTTGACCGCGGCGGTCACCGGGTTGCTCCAATCCGCACAGCTGTCCTCCGGAAACGGCACCATCGCCAACGGGCTGGAGTTCGATGCGATCGCCGCCGCCATCATCGGCGGCGCCGCGCTGAGCGGCGGCAAGGGGACCATCGTCGGGACCCTGATCGGTGTCCTGTTCATTGCCGTACTCATGAACGGGATGGTGCTGCTGGGAGTCGACCCCTACGCCCAGCAGGTCGTCCGCGGCGGCGTTGTCCTCATCGCGGTCTTGGTGAACGTATGGCGCTCACGCCGAGTGGCAACCTCGACCTGACCAGCGGGCCACCGCCACCCGAGGATCATCGACACAAGGAAGAAATGGCCACGATACCGCCCAACGACACCGAACGATTCGATCTCGTTGCCGCTTCGCTCTACACCCCGGTTCTCGGCGACGTCCTGGATGCGATCGGCCGTACGCACCAGTTCCTGCCGGCTGCGGTGCAGCCCCTGCTGCCCACCATGATCGTGGTCGGCCGGGCGATGCCGGTGCTGGTCGGGGACGTCTTCGGGACGCCAGCGAAGCCTTTCGGCAAACTGACCGAAGCCCTGGACGCTTTGCAGCCCGGCGACGTTTACCTGGCCCGCCGCGGCCGTCTCGATTGCGCCGCCTGGGGCGAGATCATGACTGCGGCCGCACGTGCCAGAGGAGCGGTCGGCGCCGTCATCGATGGCTACCACAGGGACACCGATCAGGTCTTGGACCAGAAATTTCCGGTCTTCAGCCGCGGCGGCTACGGCCAGGATTCGGCAGTCCGCGGCTCTGTGCTCGACTACGGGATTCCCCTCGAAATCGACGGTGTTCAGATCACCCCCGGAGACCTCATCGTGGGGGACAGGGACGGCGTCCTGGTCATCCCGGCCGCCCTCGAGGACGAAGTGCTGGCCCGCGCGCTGGACAAAGCCAGCGCCGAGAACCAGGTCCGCCACGCCATTGAACAGGGAATGAGCACCACTGAAGCCTTTGCGACCTACGGCGTCCTGTGAACGCCGCAGGTACCGCCCGCGATCGAGAGCGAGAGGAGCAAAACGATGGGTTTCATGGAACTTTTTCCGCAGCCTGACGTGGTGATCCGTGCCCATGCCACGGTCGGTGAAGGACCTGTCTGGGACCGGCGGACCGGACGGTTGTGCTGGGTCGACATCAACAACGGCCTGCTCTTCGAAAACGACCTCGCGACAGGCGAGCAAAGCACCTCCGCCCTGGGCACCCTCCTGGGCGCGGCGGCGCCCAGGGCCCAGCACGAGGGATTCGCGGTCGCCGTCTCCGAAGGTCTCGGGATCTTCGCTGACGGAAAGCTTCAGATTCTGGACCCGGTGCTGCCCGAACCCACCCTGCGTATGAACGACGCCAAATGCGACTCGCGCGGCCGTCTCTGGGCGGGGAGCACCCACCTCGACTTCGTCCCTGGCGCTGGCGCTGTGCACCGATGGGACGGGCAGGCACCGAGCAGTGTCGCAGCGACCGGATTCGCTCTGCCCAACGGCATGGGCTGGAACGCCGAGGACACCACCATGTACCTGGCGGACAGCATGGCGAACCTGCTTTTCAGCGCGCCCTACCGCAGTGACGAAGGCGAGGTCGGACCATTCACCCCGCTGTGCAAGATCGACGGCGGACTGCCCGACGGGCTCGCCGTCGATCTGGATGGATGCCTGTGGGTCGCGATCTGGGGTGGCAGCGAGGTGCGCCGTTACACCCCCTCAGGCGAATTGATCGGACGAGTCCCGATGCCCGTCGAACAACCGTCCAGCTGCGCCTTCTCCGATGACGGAACGCTGTACATCACCTCGGCGTCGGCGGACATCCCGGAAGACCGGCTCAGCAAGCAGCCCCTGGCGGGCTCTGTCTTCGCGCTCGCCACCAACACCGCCGGTGTTCGCGTCCAGCCCTTCGCCGCATGAGCCAGCGAACCCTCGACCTCACCAGCCCCGACCTGCAGGTCAGCATCGATCCCGGAAGAGGCGCGGACATTCTTTCTCTCGTCCACCGGCGTACCGGAGTGGACGCGCTCTTCAGGACGCCATGGCGGGAACGCGCCGACGCTGTCCGCGACGGGCAGCGGCCCTCGACATACGACCCGGTCGCTGGATGGCTCGAGCAGTACCGGGGCGGCTGGCAGACGTTGTGTCCGAACGCCGGCGACCCTCGGTCCATCCACCGTGCTCCCGTGGCATTCCACGGTGAAGCGTCGGTCGTCCCCTGGCGGGTTGATGAAGCATCGACCGGCTCGGCCCGCCTGCATGTGGAGCTGTTCTCGGTCCCGGTGCGCATCGATCGGGTCATCGAGCTCCAGGGCCCCCGGCTGCACCTCGCCGATACGCTCACGAACCTGAGCGGCACCGCTCTGGAGTTCGACTACTCGAGCCACCCCGCGCTCGGCGGCCCATTCCTGGACGGGGACTGCCGGCTCGAAACCGGCGCTCGCCGGTTCACCAGTGATCCGGAGCGGAAAACAGTGCTCGACTCCGGCTCTGAACACCTCTGGCCCTGGGCCGTCACAAAATCAGGAGAGCGTGTCGATCTGCGCCAAATACCGCCCCGCGGTAGATCGCGCGAAGTGTTCGGGTGGCTGCACGACTTCACAATGCACTGGGTCTCGGTCACCAATCTGGACCTGGGCCTGACGGTCCGCCTCGACTGGGACGGCACGCACCTGCCCTACGCATGGCTGTGGCAGGAGCTCAATGCCACCCAGCAGTTCCCGTGGTATGGGCGGGCCCGTGCGATGGCCATGGAACCGGCGAGCATGCAAACCAGCGGTCCGGACCGGCGGAGCGCCCTGCGCCTCGCCCCCTGGGCTGCGATCGAGATCCCACTGAGCATCAATTTCGAGGACAGGAGTGCGTGATGGGTGAACACGACGAGCGGGTCGCCCTCGTCACCGGCGGATCCCAAGGCATCGGCAAGGGCATTGCGCTGGCATTGGCCCGTCAAGGCTCGGCCATCGTCTGCCACGGGCAGACCGAGGACCCTGCCCAGGAAACGGCGGCGGAAATCAACCGCGCAGGCGGCACAGCGGTCGCGGTATGGGGACCGATCGGCGATCCCGATACCAGCCGATATGCGGTCGAGCAGGCAATTTCCCAGTATGGGCGGCTCGATACCCTCATTACCTCCGCCGGAATCCAGCGGTACGGCGATGTTCCCTCCACCCCAGAGGAAACCTGGGACGAAGTTTTCGACGTGAATGTCAAAGGAGTCTTCCTCGCCGCCCGTGCAGCCCTGCCCTACCTGCGCCAGAGCCCGGCCGGAAGCATCGCCATCATCTCCTCCGTGCAGGCCACCGCAACCCAGAACCAGGTTGCCGCGTACACGGCAAGCAAAGGTGCTCTCCTCGCCCTGAGCAGGGCGATGGCGGTAGACGAAGCCGAGTACGGGGTCCGCGTCAACAGCATCAGCCCCGGCTCGGTGGACACACCCATGCTCCGCACGTCGGCGGCACTGTTCAGCGACGGCTCGGAAGAAAGCGCCCAACAGATCGTCGCGAACTGGGGCACCGCCCACCCCCTCGGCAGGGTCGCCAGGCCCGAGGAAATCGGGGAAGTCGTCTCCTTCGTGACCAGCCCTCGGGCCAGCTTCGTCACGGGATCGGAAATCCGGGTCGACGGCGGCCTGCTCGCCCGCATCGCCGCCCCGCTTCCCGACACGAAGAACTGAAGCACCGACGCAATGCCCGAACCGACCAGGGCCAACTGAAAGGTTGCATGATGATTCAACTTAGCGAAATGCTTTCCCCCCGGCCCGAGCCGCTCTGGAAATTGATCAAACAATGCGGGGTCGACAACGTCGTCGCCCTCCTCAACGGAGCCGAACAAGACCAGCGCATGTTCGCCTCGGTCGGCAAGAAAGGGTTCTCAGGGACTGCTTCCGACGATATTCCGTGGGGAGAGGCAGCGATCAGACGCGATATCGAAATTTTCGCCGAACACGGCCTCAAAGTGATCGCCATCGAGGACACGGCCCCCATGGACAAGGTCCGCCTGGGGCTCCCCGGGCGAGACGAACAAATCGAGAACATTCTCACGCAGATACGCGCGATGGGCCGGCTGGGCATCCCCACCCTGTGCTACAACTGGATGGCCATCTCGAGCTGGGGTCGCACGAGCGTGGACATCATCGGGCGCGGGGGCGCCCTGGTCACCGGGTTCCGGGCAGCGGACCTAACAGGCCTGCCCCCGCTCGCCGAACCGGGCGAGATCACCGAAGACCAGTTGTGGGATGCGCTGGGCTACTTCCTCGACGCCGTCATCCCGGTTGCCGAAGAAGCCGGAGTCAGGCTCGGGATGCACCCCGACGACCCGCCCCGCCCCGTGGGCCGCAACGTGCCGCACATCATGCGCTCCCCCGAGGCATTCCGGCGGCTACTGTCGCTGCACCCGTCCACAAGTAACGGCATTACGTTCTGCCAGGGCAATTTCGCCCTGATGGACGCCGACCTGCCCACATTGATCAGGGAATTCGGCGGTCTGGACCGAATCAGCTTCGTCCACTTCCGCGACGTCCGAGGCACCGCCGACGACTTCCAGGAAACCTTCCACGACGAAGGCCAGACGGACCTACCCGAATGTATGCGCGCCTACGCCGAGGTCGGTTTCTCCGGTCCCATGCGTCCGGACCATGTCCCCACCATGCACGGCGAATCCAACGACCGCCCGGCATACGGGGCCCTGGGGCGACTGTTCGCCATCGGATACATTCGCGGCCTCGAACAGTCGGTCTATGGCAAGCCTCCGCTCCCCGAGCCGACCGAACACGCCCTTCCCGTTCCGGCCTGAAAAGAGATGCGAACGTCCGGACTCCGAGGAGCGCTCGGTACGCCCTGCCGATATGAAAAGGAAAATCCGACCTAGAAAATTTGCACGCATAGGTGCGCACGATGAAGAGACGCCTGTCGTCTTCCGGGACGGAAAATGCTACTCGCGGCGCGGGAATGGACGCCGTCATGAGATGACGCCAGGCCGGCGAGGAGAACCCGGTGCGTAATGAGGGGTGCCGGGTCCTGGAGGGCGGCTCGGGGAAACCGATCGGCGGCAACGCCGGCATGGCCGCCCCGAGCCAACCTCACTATCACTCTCATGTGATCGAAGTGCAGGCTGCCAGGGGTCGGTGAGGACGGCCAGCTGCAGCGACATCCGGTCGGCCGCCATCTCGTACTGGGCGAGGTCGTTGGTGCCGATCGAAGCGAAGTCGACGCGCTCGAGGAGCGATTCGGCCATGGTTGCAGCTAGTTGTACGTCTGGAGAGATTGCCAGAGCGGGATGGATAGGGCGAGGCACCTGGAACCGGGCTTGGTCGGCGGCGACATCACGGAGCCGGGCGCCGAGCCAACGTCCAGGTCGCGGCCGTTCCTGCCGCGAGGATGCCGACAGACATTGCGGCGGTGAGGAATCGACGCTGCGACATTCTTTCGGCGGTGCTGGTACAGCTGCGTGCAGTCCGGGTGATCAGCAGTCGCAATGCGGCGATGCGTACCACGATCCCCCAAGAACGCGGAACCGCGAACCATGCGGTGGCAGGGGGGTTGCGATGCCACGAAGACCGCGAAACCCCCGAACGCCGGTCTTGGTTTCTAGGGGTCAACACTGCTGGTGTTAGCTGACCGGCTACTGCGGTGTCGCGTTGATGGCGTCGCGGACGGTGGATTCTTGGTTGCCGAGGAATTTCGGGGCCGGGTGTACGAGCATGTCGAATGCGGCCTTGGTGGCGGCTAATTGGTCGCGGAGCCAGCACTTGTTGTAGGTGAGGTTGTGGGGCTGGGTGTCGTCGCCGATGCCGGTGGCCTCGATGCCTGCGTCGCGGCAGAGGGCGATGGTGCGGGGGAGGCTGAAGTCCTGGGTGACGACGATGGCCTGTTGTACCCCGAAGATCTTGTGTGCGCGGGCGCAGGATTCGTAGGTGCTGAATCCGGCGTAGTCGAGGGCGATTTTGTTGGCGGGCACGCCTTTGCGCACGAGATAGCTGCGCATGGCAGTGGGCTCGTCGTAGCTCGGGCGGCCGTTGTCGCCGGTGAGCAGCAGTGCCTTGACCTTCCCGGTTTCCAGTAGCCTGCGGCCGAGGTCGAGTCGGGCCGCGAGATATGGGGAGGGCTGACCGCTCGTGTAGACCTGCGCGCCGGGAATCAATGCCACCTCCGCGGCGGGAACGGTGTCGACCGAGTATTCATAATCGCTGGCCGCGTACCGGATCCAGATAATCGAGCTCAGGCCGACGACGGTGGCCAGTGTGGCGGCAACCGCCGCGGTCCGCAGCATTGTGCGCACGCGAAGCCAGGATCGGACCCTCCCCCGACCTCGTGTCATGAAGTCACGAAATCCCATTCCGCCGAGTTTGCCAGATCGCGCCGACCCGTTCACCGACCGGAATATGCGACCACTCAATTCGGGCAGGTTCGGTTGTCATGCGATGTGTTCAGCTGCCAGCATCGTGCGGGTGGCTGATTTGGGATCTGCGGTGAAGCGCAATGGTCGCAAGGGTTCTTATCATTTCGGGGATCTGCGTAACGCTCTTGTGGGGGCCGCGGTCGAACTGGCCGGGCGGGGTGGGCCATCGGCGGTGACCGTGCGGGCGGCCGCGCGGCGCGTGGGGGTTACACCGACGGCGGCCTATCGGCATTTCACCAATCATGGGCAGCTGTTGCGTGCGGCCAAGGAGCAGGCGCAGTGCAGCCTTTTCGGGGCCATGTCGGCGGCACTGGCCACGCTCGAGCCGGGGACGCACGGACTCACCCGACTCAACGCGGCCGGGCGCGGATATATCGCATTCGCGATGAGCGAACCGGGCCTGTTCCGAACTGCCTTCTGCGACACCGCCGATGGCGAAGAGCGCGATTCGCCGGCCTTCGACCTGCTCTCGGAATTGCTCGACGAGTTGGTCGAGGTCGGGTTCACCGATCCGACGCATCGGCCGAATGCCGAGATGGCCGCGTGGTCCACGGTGCACGGCCTGGCGTCGCTGGTGCTCGACCGCGCCGGGATCGACGCGGTCACGCGCGAGCAGACGATCACCGATACCTTGGCCGCCATTGAACGCTGCTTCGCGACCGGACCCAACGCCACCGACTACCGCAGCCGGTAGTCCCCCGGCCGCCGGATTCGACGGCCGGGGGATCAGCTGTGCGGTCAGGTCAGCGCGGGCACGTCCGATTCCGTGGGCGGCTCCGCTTCGGCGGGTGCCGGTTCTCCGTCGGATTCCTGAATGCCGAACCGGGCGTATAGCTTTCGCAGCGGACCCGGAGCCCACCAGCCGGCGTGGCCGAGCAGGCGCATGATCGCCGGAACCAGCAGGATCCGCACGATCGTCGCGTCGAGCACGATCGCGACCACCATGCCGACGCCGAAGAGCTTCATGGTGAGTACCTGACTGAAGGCCATGGCCGCCAGCGGAACGCACATCAGCAGCGCCGCACTGGTGATCAACCTGCCGGTACGTTGCACGCCGGTAGCGACCGCAGCGGTGGGGTCGCCGAGCCGGTCGTACTGTTCGCGCACCCGCGAGAGCAGGAACACCTCGTAGTCCATGGACAGGCCGAAGATCAAGGCGAACAACATGATCGGCATATTCGGTTCGATATTGCCGGTCGGATCGAAGCCGAGCACGCCGGACAGATGCCCCTCCTGGAATATCCAGACCAGGATGCCGAAGGTCGCCGACAGCGACAGCAGATTCATCACAATCGCCTTGAGCGGCAACAACACCGAGCCGAAGGCGAGGAACAGCAGTAGGTAAGTGGATACCGCGATGTACAGCAGCATCCACGGCAGCACCGCGCCGAGCTTGCGCAGCGTATCGTCGTACGCCGCGGTCTCACCGCCGAAATACGCGGTCGCGCCCGGCGGTTTCGGCTCGGCACGCAGGCGGTCGAGCAGCTCTCGGCTCGACTTCGATACCGCCGCACCGTCATACGACACCGACACCCGCGCCATGGTGCCTTCGACGCCGGTGATCTGCGCGTTGCGCACACCCGCTACGCTGTCGAGTCGCGTGGCGTAGGCAGTGAGTTCGCTCTGCTGTGCGGGCGTGTCGGCGGGACCGGACAGCTTCAGCACGGCGTCGATCGTCTTCGCACCATCGCCGTCGAAATCATCCGCCAGCATCTCGAAAACCTGTCGCCCCTCCGCGGTTTCGGGCAGCTGACGGGCATCGTTGGCGCCGAAATCGATCTTCAGCAGCGGCGCGGCCAGCACCAGCAACAGTGCGACGGCGACCGCGGTCACCGCGATCGGGCGACGCATGACGCCGTGCGCGAGCCGGTACCAGAAGCCGCCATCACCGGGGACGGCCGAACGCTGCTTCCACAGCGACAGCGCATTGACCCGGTGGCCGAGCACGCCCAGTGCCGCGGGCAGTGCGATCAGTGAGAAGACCATCGACAGCAGCACCGCCGCGATACCGCCATAGGACATGGATTTCAGGAATACGAAGGGGAAGAAGCTCATCGAGGCCAGTGCCACCGCGACCGTAATACCGGAGACCGCGACGGTGCGTCCGGCGGTGGCCAGGGTGTGCACAATGGCGTCGGCGCCCTCTCGGCCGCGTTCGGTTTCCTCACGGTAGCGGCTGACGATGAACAGACCGTAGTCGATGGCCACGGCCAATCCGAGGATGGTGACCAGACTCATGGCGAATACCGAGATATCGGTGAACTGGGCCAGCAGCCGCAGCACCGCCATCGAGCCGAGGATCGACAGGCCGCCGACGACCAGCGGCAGGCTGGCCGCGACCAGTCCGCCGAATACGATCACCAACAGGATGAACAGCACCGGGAACGAAAGTCCTTCGGCCATACCGAGATCGCTACCGACCTGATTACCGGCCTCGTATCCGGCCGGGGTGTTGCCGCCGCGGACGCTCCGCAGCCCATCGACGCCGAGCCTGTCCTTGATCTTCAGATAGCTGTCCTGTTTGGCATTGTCATCCGCACCCGCCAGGTTCAGCCCCACATAGGTGGCATGGCGGTCCCGGCTGGCCAGATCCGGCGCTCCGGTGGTCCAGAAGTCGACCGATCCGGTGACCACATCCTTGGGCAGCGCCGCGATCCGGTTCTGCACCGCAGTGCGGAAGGTGGAGTCGTCGACGGTTCTGTCGGCGGACCGGTACACGATGACCGCATCCGGCGCGCGCTGTGGAAATGCCTTTTCGGCCAACTCTGCGGCCTGCCTGCTCTCGGCGTCACGCGCCTCGAAGCCATTGGGCACCATATCGCCGAATACTCCGACGCCGTACGCCCCCGCCACCACCGCGAAGAGCAGCGTCAGCCCGAGCATCGCTTTGCGCCAGGTGTAAACGAACACACCCAATTTCTCGAACATCATTACCTCCCATCAAGATCCGGTTCGAATGCGGTCAGCCTCGGACCGGGGCCGCTTCGGGTTCGACAACGGCATCGGCCGGTTCGGACGCCTCGATGGCGGCCCGGCCGGGCAGCGCGATGGCGAACAGCGTCGCCGCGCCGAGGATCGCGCAGCCCGCCCACACCGCGGGGGCGAAACCGTCGGTGAAGGTCTGTCCGGTCGCATAGCTGCCATTGGCTGTGAAAACCGCGCCCAGCGCGGCGATTCCGATGACGGTGCCGAGATTGCGCACGGTATTCGACACACCGGAGGCAACACCCTCGTACTCCGGTGCGACATATTCCAGCGCCAGCCGGGCGATCGGCGGGAAGAACAGTCCCATTCCGGCACCACTGATCACAAAGGCGGGTACCAGCGCCGCATACGACACCTCCGGATCGGTGATGGCGGCCAGCCAGCCGAGTCCGATGGTCTGCAGCACCAACCCGGTGACCAGCACCGGCTTACCGCCGATCCGGTCGATGAGAACGCCCGCGATCGGTGCGGTGCAGGTGGGCATCGCGGTCCAGGCCAGGGTGTATACGCCCGCCTTCAGCGCCGAATAGTGCTGCACCGTCTGCAGGAACTGAGCCAGCAGGAAGATCGCGCCGAACATGCCGACGGCCATGGCGAATCCGGTCAGGATGGTCAGGGTGAAACCGCGACCGGCGAACAGCACGGGCGGAACCATCGGCGCCGACGCGCGCAGAATCCAGACCACGAATGCCGCGAGCACCAGCGCACCCGCGACTATCGGGCTCAGTACACCCGCACTCGTCCAGCCGTGGTCGTTGCCCCGGATCACACCGAACACCACGCCGAACAGACCGGCGGCCACCAGCACATTGCCGACCACATCCAAAGAACCATGCGCACCGAAACTTTCGCGCACCATCCACACCGCGATGGGCAGCAGCACCACCCCGATCGGCACGTTCAACCAGAAGATCCACTGCCAGGAGGCGACGTCGGTGATCGCACCGCCCACCACCGGCCCGAGCCCGACCGCCAAACCGCTCATCGCGCTCCACATGCCTATGGCCGCACCACGTTTCGCGGGCGGCACGGCATCGGCGAGCAGCGTCAGGGTGAGCGGGATGAGAATCGCCGCACCGATGCCCTGGATCGCCCTTGCACCGATGAGGAATTCGATCGACGGTGCCAGCGCGCATGCCGCGGAGGCGGCGGTGAACAGCGCCAGTCCGAGCGCGAAAACCCGTTTACGTCCAAAGCGGTCGCCGAGCGAGGCGCCCGCCAGCAACAGCACCGCCTCGGTCAGGGTGTAGGAGTTGACCGTCCACTGCAATCCGTCGAGGCCGGTGTGCAGTTCGGCACGGATGGTGGGCAGCGCATTGAACACCACCAGGTTGTCCAGCGACACCATGAAGACCGCGAAGCCGCAGACCACAAAGGTCCACACGATCCGATTCTTGTCGGGGTGTGTCATCAGTTTCTTCCTGAGTTAGTTAGTGATCACTTAGTTCCCGAGACACGGCAAAAGGCCAAGGATCCCAGCGTTTTCGGGGTGCGAGGGTTAGTCGGGCAGGTTCAGATCGAGTGCGCTTGCCACATTGAGCAGCATTCCGTCGGCCATGAATTTCGACTGCGCGTCCGGGTCCGCACCGGTCAGCTCGTGCACCAGATCGAACAGCCGCTGGAAGCGCACCCGGCTCAGGTCGCGGATCTCCTCATCGAGACTGGCCGCGGCGTAGACATGCAATTGGAAGGTCAGCAGTTGGCGGTCGGCGAGCAGCGCGATATAGGCGTCCCCGATCGCCGCCAGCCGCTCTTCTTCGGTGTCGCCGACCGCATTGTCCCGGAAGGTCTGCTCGACAATGTCGAATGCGCGTTCGGCGGCCGCGAGGAAGATCGCCTTCTTGGTTTTGTACAGCCGGAACAGGTATGGCTGCGAGACGCCCATCCGACGGGCGATCGCTTCCGTCGCCGTCCCCATATAGCCACCGACCGCGAATTCGGCAATGGCCTCGGTGATGAGCTGCTCGCGCCGCTCCTCCGAGGACATCCGCACTTTCGCCGGTGAACTCACATTCCCAACGTTAGTAATCAATCACATACCGGTCAATGAGTAGTCAGCTCATTGAGTAGTCGGCCGCGGCACTACCGACGGGCTCGCCGAGCAGCAGCGGTGTGATCAAGCGATCGACGATGGCCGAGCCATTGGTCGTCATCACCGAGGCCGGATGGAACTGTACCGAGGCAAACCCGTTGCCGCGCAATGCGTGTACTGCTCCGGTGTGCGGATCACGGCAGACTTCGATCGGACCCGAGCGACGCCGGCTCCAGTAGACCGCATCGTCATGACGGGCCTGGAAGGTGTTGTAGAAGTAGACCGATTCCGGTGTGCCGAACAGCTCGACGCGGCGCCGCACGCCCTGGTTCGAGACCGGGCAGCGGGCCACCTGCAGGCCGAGCTGGGTGCTGAGTACCTGATGGCTCAGGCAGACCGAGAAGAAGGGCACCGGGCCGTCGAGCAGCGTGCGCGTGAGCGCATGCAGCCGGGCGATCTTGGGATCGGACAGGTCACGGGGATCACCCGGACCGGGTCCCATCACCACGAGGTCGTAGCGGTGCGGTTCGACCGGTTCGCCACATGGGTGCACGGTGACATCGAGACCGAGTGCGCGCAGCAGCCGGGCGCCCATCGCGGTGAAGGTATCCTCGGCGTCCACGATCAGTATCCGGCGACCGGCATGCGGTCGCGCGACAGACGTCGGTCGCAGCCAGAGCGTTGCCAGCGGCCCATTCCGATCCGAAAGCGCCTGTTGCACAGCGGGATCCGCGCCGAGATCACGGGTGGTTGCGGTGCGGGCGCGGTTGTGCAGCGCGTCGAGCAGACCGGCGGCCTTGGCGCGGGTCTCACGCGATTCGGTGGCCGGATCCGAATCACGCACCAAGGTCGCGCCGACGCCGATGCGCAATCGGCCCGCGCCATCCACCTCGGCGGTGCGGATCATGATCGCCGAATCCATGCGCGGGCGGCCGCGTTCGTCCCGTCCGGCCAGGGCGAGCACGCCCGCATAGTAGCCGCGGCCGGTCGGCTCGAATCGGGTGATCACCCGGCAGGCATTTTCCAGCGGGCTGCCGGTGACGGTGGGCGCGAGCAGCGTTTCGCGCAGCACCTCGCGATAGTCGCGGTCGCAGTCCCCGGCTATCCGATATTCGGTATGCGCGAGCCGGGCCATCTCCTTGAGCCGCGGACCGTGCACATACGGCTCGGGACAGATGCGGCACATCATCTTCAGCTCTTCGTCGAGCACCATGTAGAGCTCATTGGTTTCCTTGCCGTCGGCCAGGAAATCCAGCACGCCGGAGACCGTGGGGCCCTCGGCGGGATAGCGGTAGGTACCGCTGATCGGGGTCATGGCGGCCGCGCCATCGGCCAGGCTGACCTGTCGCTCCGGGCTCGCGCCGATGAAGGTGCGACCGCCGGTGTGCACCAGGAACGTCCAGTAGGCACCGGTTTCCCCCGCGAGCAGCCGGACAAAGTACGTCACCGCGGTGCGCACGCTCCAGTTGGTGACCTCGCATTGCCAGGTGCGGCGCAAGACGAAGTTGGCACCCGCGCCGTGGCCGATCTCCTCGGCGAGCACGCGATGGACCAACTCGGCGTAGGCGGTGTCGTCGATATCGAATTCGCCAGGGCCGACCTCGATCGGCCAGTCGGCAACGGCAGCGCGCAGCCGGTCGACCGACAGTCGGGTCTGCCGGTCGACAGCGAGGCACAGCACCGGCGCACCGTCATCATGGTGCGCGAAGCCGCGTTCGCCGATCGCCCGGTACGGCACGATGGCGAGCAGGGCGTGTGCGTCGACGGCGGGTGCCAGCGCGGGCAATTCGGCCGTGGTGGTTTGTTCCGACACCGTGCCGAGCAGTAATTCGACCCCCTCCCCCGGCCCGGATTCCGGCCGCTGCAACAATGCGAACGACGTTGTCCCCGAGAGGCATTCGGCGAGCAGCGGAACGAATTCGTCGGGGCTCACCGCGCCACCACCTCGACCGCCGCGGACAACTCGGCGAGTACCTGCGCGGATACCACCACCCGGCCACAGCGGCTCGCGACGTAATCCAGTGTCATTCGATGGAATTCGGGTGTGAAGTCGGCGATCGCGTCGGCGATGACGAACGCCTGCTGGTCGTTGGCGAAGGCGTCACAGGCCGTGAGCAGCACTCCGACGTGCCCGTACACCCCGCAGATCAGCAGCTGATCGCGGCCGGTACGCCGCATCAGATCCAGCAATTCGGTGCGATGGAAGGCACTGGCCCGCCATTTGGTGAGCACCGGATCGGCGGGCCCCGGCCGCAATTCGTCCGGGATGCCACGGTGTTCGGGAGCCGCGCTCATGCCGGGGCCCCAGAAGTCCTTGAGCAACCCGCGCTGCTCGTCGCTCATGCTGCCGGGCTGGGCGGTGTAGACGACCGGAACCGAAAGGCGCGCACACAGATCGCGCAGTGCGGTGACACTGTGCAGTAGCACGGTCAGCGGCTCCCGGTCCGCCGAATACGGCGCCAGGAAATAGTGCTGCATATCGTGGACGAGCAGTACGCAGCGCCGCGGCTCGATCCGCCACCGCACGGTGTTATCCGGCAGTTCCGCCGCGCCGGGCATCGGGTAGGGGGCTATCGGTGCGATGGCCACAGCTGTCTCCTTGTTCAAGCACCGAGCGTGGCGCCACCGTCGACGGTGAGCTGCTGCATGGTGATGTGGCGGGCCTCGTCGGACAACAGGAACAGGACGGCATCGGCGATATCGCTCGGGCGCGCGATCCGCCCGAGCGGAATGCCGATCCGAAAGTCTTGCGGCACACCGTCGATGGTGGCGCGCTCGGCATCCGAGCCGTCGAACAGCGCGGTCAGCATCGGGGTGGCGGTGGAGCCAGGGGCCACCACATTGCAGCGAATTCCGTACTCCGCCAGTTCGAGTCCGAGGCAGCGGGTCAGCATGCTGGCCGCGGCCTTGGAGGCCGCATACGCCGACATGCCGATCCGCGGTGTGGTCGCGGCATTCGAGGACACGGTGACGATGGCACCGCGTCGACGCGACTGCATGCGTCGCGCCACGGCCTGGCAGACATGGAATACGCCACCCGCGTTCACGGCGAGGGTGGTCGCCCAATCCAGTTCGGCCATTTCCTCGATCCGGCCGTGTTGCAGAATGCCCGCCGCGTTCACCAGAGCATCCACCGGACCGAGTACGGCTTCGGTACGCGCCACCGCCGCGACCACCTCCTCGGGCACGGCGACATCGGCGGCCACGGCGAGCACCCGGCCACCCGCCGCGTCGAGCTTCTCCGCCAGATCCCACAGCGCCGGAATCCCGCGGTCGACCAGGGCCACCGCCTTCTCGGATTCCACCAGGGCACGGGCGATTTCGCTGCCGATGCCGCCCGCCGCGCCGGTCACCAGTGCGACACTCATCGCCGCGCTCCGGCCAATATGCCCCCGACCACCTCGGCGGGCACCCCGAGGCAGCGGGTGGTGAACGAGCCGAGCGCGGTCAGATATCGCTCCCGCAGCTCGTCGACGTCGACGCCAACGCTGCCTCCGCCGGACAGCAGCACCTGCCCGCCCACGACGACCGTGTCGACGTCGTGGGATCCACCGAGCCACAGAAAGCTTTCCAGCGGACGGGGATTGAGCAGATAGCGCCAGTCGTCGGTGCGGATCAGCACCAGATCGGCCTGTTTGCCGACCTCGAGGCTGCCGATCTCCCCGGCCCAGCGCAGGCCCGCGGCGGCGATACGGGTGGACATGGCCAGCGTGTCGGTGGGCAGCACATCGGTCTGGTCGGCGACCATCTCGTTGTACATCTGCCAGGCCGCGCGCATGGCCTCGGCCATTCCGGCATTCGGGAGCGAGGCCCCGTCGGTGGACAGCGATACCGGAACACCCGCGCGACGCAGGCGCGGCACCACAGCGGTCTCGGTCAGCGTGGATTCGCCGGAGGGGCCGTACTTTCCGGGCGAATGGCTGATATGCGCACCGGCCGCACGCAGCAGCGCCTGCTCCTCGTCGTCGATGAACGCGCAGTGCGCGGCCATCAGCCGGTCGGTGACCAGGCCGAGATCGTGTAAGCGGCGAACGCCGGTGGCGCCGTAGTACTTTCGCATCAGTTCCGGCTCGTTGCGCACCGCGCCGACGTGCGTGACGAAACCCGCGTCGTGCCGCGCGACGAGTTCGGCGAAACCGCGACCGAGTTCATCGGTCATATTGGTGACATACGCGATCGACGGACGACAGCGGATGCGGCCGGATTCGTCCTGCGCGCAGCTCTTCAGCAGCTCCTCGAGTTGGGAGAGTACGGCGTCGGCATCCCTGGTGCGGACGAAGGAGTCGGCGGCGGGCGGGCAGATGGCATCGGATGCCCAGGTGGTGGCACTGAACCGGATGCCGAGCGTGCGCGCGGCGGCGACGAGTGCGGCCGGGCGGTTCAGCGAACCCGCGTCGCCGAGCGTGGTGACACCACCGCGCAATTGGGTCCACATCGAATATTCGGCGATCGCCTGGCCCTCGTCGGGGGTCAGGCCGGAGATGAGGCCGTCGAACGAGTCGAACATGCCGGAGATCTTGTGCATATCGCCGCCGCCGCCGAACAAGGCGACCTCATCGGTGCGGTCGCTGGCCGGACGCAGTGCGCCGCGCAGCGGGAAGCCCATGGCGAACATATCGTGCCAGTGGGCATTGATCAGACCGGGCAGCACCATCATTCGAGCGGCGTCGATGGTGTGCAGTTCGGACCGCACCGGATCGGCGAGTGCGGCCACCGCCGCGGCGACGGTCTCCGGGACTCCGATCGCCGCGATCTTATCGTCCACGACGAGAATCGAGCCGCGCGAGAGCACCGTTTCGGCGGCATCGGCGGTGTAGACGACACCATTTTCGATCAGCAGGGCGCTCATGCGTTCTTCGCCCCCTGCGCGACGATGGCCGCGAAATGCCGCAGCCAGGCGGTCAGCGTGGGGGTGGCGACCAGTTCTTCGAATACCGCGGGCACCCCGGCCTTGTTCCAGCGACCGACCATGCGCATCAATTCGAGCGAACTCAGGCCCAGGACAACGAGATTGGCGTCGGGATCGAGTTCGGCGGCATCGGCGAGGCCGAGTACGGGCGCGAGTTCGGCACGCAGCTGGGCCTCGGTGGGAACGGATACGACGGTCACGACGGCACTCCTGTTATCGATGCGCCCGCACGGGTGCGGACCAGGGCTTTCTTGTCGACCTTGCCCAGCGGGGTCAGGGGCAGTTCGACAACGATCTCGATGTCATCCGGAATCTTGTAGGCCGCAACACCGCGGGCGTGCATGGCCTGCTTCAGTTCGGCCGGATTCGGGGCGGCGGCCGTTGGCACGACGAATGCGCAGGTGCGCTCGCCGAGGAAGGGATCCGGCACACCGACCACCGCGACCGCACGCACCCCGGGGCAGCCGAGCAGATGTTCCTCCACCTCGCCCGCATTGACCTTGTCGCCACCGCGAATGATCATGTCCTTGATCCGGCCCTCGATGACCAGATCGCCGTCGCGGGTGAGCCGGGCCAGGTCGCCGGTCCGATAGAAGCCGTCGGCGGTGAAGGCGACTCGATTATGTTCCGGCGCAGCGTAATAGCCGCGCAGCGTGTAGGGGCCGCGGGTGAGCAGCTCCCCCACCTCGCCCGGTGCCAGCGCGGTGCCGTCGGCGTCGGCGATCACGATCTCGTCGGCGTCGGAGATGGGCTTGCCCTGGGTGGTCAGCACCGACTCGGCGGGATCGTCCGGGCGGCTGAAGCACAGCAGACCTTCGGCCATGCCGAATACCTGCTGCAGCTCGCAGCCCAGCGTCGGTCCGATGCTCGCGGTGAATTCGCGGGTCATCCGCGCGCCACCGACCTGCAGCAGCCGCAGGCTGCTCAGATTCCAGGAGGCCCATTCGGCGACCTCCAGCCAGACCGCGACCAGCGAGGGCACCAGGGCGGTGACCGTCACCCGCTCCCGCTCGATCAGCGGGAAGCAATCCATCGGGTTCGGGGTGTCGGCCAGCACCACAGTGCCGCCGGTGTGGAAGGTGCCGATCACGCCCGGACAACCCCAGGCGAAGTTGAATTCGATCGGCAGCGCGGCGAGGTAGACGTCGCGGTCGTTCAATTCGCACACCTCGGCGGCGCGCAGCGATTGATAGACGTAGTCGTCGTGGGTGCGCGGGATCAGCTTCGGCAGTGCCGTGGTGCCGCCGGACAGCAGGAAGAACGCGACATCCGCCGGATCGGTTTCCGGCAACCGAGTCTGATAGGGCTCCTGATCCGCGTCCTCGATCGAGACGAAACCATCGGCGCGACCGCCGACGAGGAACAGGCTGCGCAACTGGTCGTGCGTCGCGTGGATGCGCTCGCCCATGTCGCGATGGCGGAACTCGCGGTAGGTGTCGGGCAGCACGTAATGGGTTGCGCCGCTGAGGCGCACCAGGTGGCCGACCTCGGTCTCGCGGTGTGCGACCAGGCAGAACACGGGTTTCGCACCGATTCGCAAGAGCGCGAAGGTTATCGCGACGAACTCGGGGATATTCGGCAATTGCACCAGTACCCGATCGTCCGAGCGCACGCCGTGCCGTTGAAACAGCGCGGCCAGTCGATCGGCCCAGGCATCGAGGTCGCGGTAGCCGATCCGACGGTCGTCGTGGACCAGCGCGGTCCGGTCACCATATCGCTCGGCGGCCTGCCGCAATACCGCCCCCAGCGTTTCGCCGCTCCAGAACCCCTGGGCCCGATAGCGTTCGGCGAATTCCTGCGGCCAGGGCGTGAAACCCTCCAGCATCGCCGCCTCTACTTCGCCGGTGCGGGTGCGAGGATCTCGACCACCGCGGCACCTGCTTCCATGCCGGTGCTCGCACCGATCATCAGCACGTGGTCGCCGGGGCGCACCTGTCCGGTGCGCCACACGTGTTCGAGACCGAGGAACATGTCGGCGGCGCCGGTGTGCCCGATGGTGTTGGTGAAATCCCAGACCTCCTGGGCCTTTTCGACGCCGAGCGGCTGCAGGAACATGGCCTCGAGTGAACCGCGGCCGAATCCGATGTGGCAGACCTTGCTGATCTTGTCGAACGAGACGCCCGCCTCGTCCATGGTGCGCTCGGCGATTGCGGCCACCGCCAGTCCGAAGTTGCGGATCGGCGGGGCCTGGCCCGCGGCCCACTGTTCGCGGACCTTCGCCGCGCGTTCGTCGAAGTTCAGCCCGCGACCGCGGGTAATACCGGGCGGGAACAGCGCCTCACCGGCGCGGTGCAGGATTTCCATCGATGAATCCGAAAGCGAACCGACGGCACGCACTTTCGCGAATCCGTCGCGCCGCGACACCACGGCCGCCGCGCCCGCGTCGGCGAACAGGAACAGCTTCGAACCACGCCAGCGGTCCACCAGCGGAGTGGAGAAGTTGTCACCGGTGGTGAGCAATACCGCGTCATGGCTGGGGTTGGCGATGAGCCGGTTGGCGGCGGCCTCCAGACCCGCCAGCATGCCGAGGCAGCCCTGTTTGATCTCGACCGCCGGGATCGGGCGATCCACGGTGTTGTTCAGGATGTAGTGCACGGCGGACCAGCCGTCGGGGCCCTGGTGGTGGGTGTAGCTGTGCAGCAGCGCACCGATATCGTCGGAATCGTGGCCGCATTCGGCCAAGGCGATGCCGGCCGCGCTGATCGCCAGATCCGGCGCCGGGGTGTCGGGGCTCACCGCGCACGAACGCATACCGGACGCGATGCGCTCGGCCTGGTCGTACCAGCCCGCGGCGACGGCGGATTCGGTGGAAATCGACTCGGGCAGGTAACTGCCCACGCCAGCCAGATAGATATCCTCGGTTTGCATGCGGCCCAACTTTCTCGTGTCGCCGTGCTACACCTGGGATGCAACCAGGTCGGTGCAGTGAAATCGTGAGTAGTTGCTACTCAATTTCTGGGAGTCCGGAGCGCATTTTTCTCAATTGAGTAGCAATTGAGTAGCTGCCCGGCTGGCGTGGGCGTCGCGCGGGTGTTGTCCTAGGTCGTAGCATCCGAGGAGGATCGATGACCGTAATTCCCAAGGGCGATATAGCGGTTCGCAACCGTCCGGAAATCGGCGATTGGACCACGCCCGACGAACTCGCGCAATTACAGCGGGCACAGCTGCCGAGAATATTCGAGCAGGCCGCGCGGTCGCCGTTCTATGCCGCCCGATTCGAGCGCGACGGAACTCCGCGGGTGGCCGAAGATTTCGCCGGTCTACCCCTCACGTCCAAACAGGACCTGCGCAATGCGTATCCGTTCGGAATGCTCGCGGTGCCCCGCGCGGAATTGGCGACCTATCACGAATCCAGCGGCACCTCCGGGGAGCCGACGGCCTCGTATTACACCGATGACGACTGGGCCGACCTCGCGGAGCGGTATGCCCGCAAATGGGTCGGCATCACACCGGCGGACACCTTCCTGGTGCGCACGCCGTATGCGCTGGTGATCACCGGACATCTGGCACAGGCGGCGGGGCGGTTGCGCGGTGCGACGGTGGTACCCGGCGATGCCCGCTCACTCGCACTGCCGCTGGCCCGCATTGTGCGGCTCATGCACCGCCTGGACGTCTCGCTGACCTGGTGCAATCCGACCGAAGCCATGATGATCGCGGCCGCGGCCCGGGCCGCGGGGCTGCGGCCGGAGCGCGACTTTCCGGCCCTGCGTGCGATGTTCGTGGCCGCCGAACCGATGACCGTCGCCCGCAAGCGGCGGCTGAGCGAGATCTGGGGCGGGGTGCACATTGTCGAGGAGTACGGGTCCACCGAAACCGGCACCGTCGCGGGCGAATGTCCGGAGGGCAGGCTGCACCTGTGGGCGGATCGGGCCATCTTCGAGGTGTATTCGCCCGAGACCGGCACACTGTCCGATACCGGATGCGGGCAGCTGGTGGTGACGCCGCTGTATCGCGCGGCCATGCCGTTGCTGCGTTACAACCTGGCCGACGATGTCGAGGTGCACCATGAACCGTGCGCCTGCGGGTGGCGGCTGCCGACCGTTCGGGTCTTCGGCCGCACGGCGTTCGGATATCCGGTCGGCGCAGTGACGGTGCGGCAGAACGATCTGGAGGAAATGATTTTCCAGCTGCCGCTCGCGTACGAGGTCGGCTTCTGGCGCGCGCGGGCCGAAACCGATGTGCTGCGAGTGGAATTCGAAGCGCCCGATGATGTGCGCGACCGTGCCGCGGTGGAGTTGGCCGCGGCGATCGATCGGACACTCGATGTCCGGCATGCCATTACGGCATTGCCGGTCGGCAGCCTGGTGCCCGTCGAGGCCTTGACCGCTCATCGCGACATTCTCAAGGCCCGCTATCTGTTCGGCCCGGACGAGTCCTGGGACAAGGCACTCATGTATCAGTGACGCGGTCGATCACCGCCCCGTCGACCCGGACTCGTTCCGGGACCACACCTTCGCGTGCCTGTGCCGGTCTGCTGATCGCCGGTGCAGACACCGCCGTTCGCACAATCGGTGAGGACCTTCTCGTGTACGAGCCCACTGCCCCCGTGACCACAACCGCCGCCGACACCACCGCCGCCGCCGACCGGATCGCCGTCGTCGGGCTCGGCTGCCGCTTCGCTCCCGATCTGGGTTCGCCGGACGAGCTCTGGCAATTCCTGCTCGATAAGCGGTGCGCCGCAGACACCGTGCCCGAGGATCGGTGGGCGGCCCATCGTGCCCACTCGCGCGAACACGCCGCGGTGCTGACGCGCGTCACCCCGCGCGGCGCATTCCTGACCGATATCGCCGGATTCGACGGCCGGTTCTTCGGTATCTCCGCCATCGAGGCCCGTCAGCTCGACCCCCAGCAGCGGATCGCGCTCGAAGTGGCGTGGGAAGCCTTGGAGCACGCCGGAATTCCACCGCACACGTTGGCGGGGACCGATGCGTCGGTATTCATGGGCGTCGGTGCCGACGACTACGGGCGCAGACTGCTGGAGGAGCTGCCGGAGGTCGAGGCGTGGACCGGTATCGGAGCCGCACCGTGCGCGGTGGCCAACCGCATCTCCTACACGCTGGACCTGCGCGGGGCCAGTCTTACCGTGGATACCGCCTGTTCCTCCTCGCTGGTCGCACTGCATCAAGCCTGCGCCGCACTGTTGCGGTACGAGACGCCGCTCGCACTGGCTGGCGGGGTAATGGTGATGGCGGGCCCCGGGCTGACCACGGTGCTCGATCAGGCGGGCGCCATCTCGAAGGACGGGCGCTCCAAACCCTTCGATGCCGCGGCCGACGGATACGGCCGCGGTGAGGGCTGCGGCATCATCGTGCTGAAGCGATTGTCGGACGCGCGCCGCGACAACGATCGGGTGCTGGCGGTGATCCGCGGCAGCGCGGTCCATCAGGATGGACGCACCGAAGGCATTATGGCGCCGTCCAGTTCGGCGCAGGAGCATCTGCTGCGCCGGGCATATGCCGCCGCCGGGGTCGATCCGCGCGAGGTGGACTACGTCGAAGCGCATGGCACGGGTACGAAGGTCGGCGACCCGATCGAGGCGGCGGCGCTCGCCGCGGTCCTCGGACATCGGGCCGATGGGGCCGCACCGTGTCTCATCGGTTCGGTGAAGGGCAATATCGGGCATACCGAGGCCGCGGCCGGGATCGCCGGGGTCATCAAGACCGTGCTCGCGCTGACCCGGCAGATCATTCCACCGACCGTCGTGGTCTCCGGGCCGAGGGCCGAAATCCCCTGGCACGATAATGGTTTGCGGGTGGTCACCGAGGCCATGGCGTGGCCACAGGTGGACCGGCCGCGCACGGCGGGTGTGGCGAGCTACGGCTACGGCGGGACGATCGCGCATGTCGTACTCGAAGAAGCGCCGCGGCCGGACGGTGGCGTGGACCAGCCCAGCGGCATCGAAGACGCACCGGAGCCGATGTGGCACAACCGATCCTGGATCTACCCCATTTCCTCGGCGACCCGGGCCGGGCTCGCCGCCCAGGCGGCGCGTTTGCTGCCGCTCGCCGCATCCGCCGAACTCGGCGATCTCGGACATACGCTGGCACGGCAGCGCGGACATCGCACGGTCCGCGCGGGTGTCGTCGCCGCCGATCGCGCGGAACTCGTCACCGGGCTGACGGCACTGGCCACGGGCGGCACCGAACGGTCGGTCGCCGTCGCAGAGACGATCGGACACCAGGCCGATCCGGTGTGGGTCTTTTCCGGGCACGGCGCGCAGTGGTTGGGTATGGGCCGCGAATTACTCGGTGCCGAACCGGTTTTCGCGGAGGTGATCGACCGGATCGGGCCGATCTATCGCGAGGAGATGGGACTGACGCCACGCCGGGTGCTGGAGAGCGGCAGATTCGACTCGGTGGACGTCATCCAGGCCATGCTGGTCGCCGTCCAGCTCGGACTGGCGGCGGTATGGCGGCGCTACGGTGTACGTCCGGGCGCGATCATCGGACATTCCGTCGGCGAGATCGCCGCCGCGGTAACCGCGGGCGTGCTGACCGAGGCCGAGGGCGCACTGCTGGCTTGCCGCCGTTCCAATCTGCTGCGCAAGGTGGCGGGCAACGGCGCCATGATCATGGTCGACCAGCCGTTCGACGATGTGCTCGCGCAACTGGGTGCGCGCACCGACGCGGAGGCGGCGATCTGTGCGGCGCCATCCTCGACCGTGGTCGCGGGCGAGGTCGACGCGGTCGACGAACTCGCCGCAGAGTGGCCGGGACTCGGTTGGACCATTCGCCGAGTCGATTCCGATGTCGCCTTCCACACCGATCAGATGGAGCCGCTGGCCGCCGATCTCGCGATCGCCGTCGCCGATCTCGCTCCCTCCCCCGCCGCCGTACCCCTCTACGTCACGGCGGTGAACGACCCGCGCTCGGCACCGTCGCAGGACGCCGCATACTGGGCCACGAATCTGCGCGCGCCGGTGCGCTTCCACCAGGCCGTCGCGGCCGCGATCGCCGACGGACACCGGGTCTTCGTGGAGGTTTCGGCGCACCCGGTGGTGAGTCACTCGATCCTGGAAACCCTGTCCACCAACGGAATCGATGACGGGCTCGTCCTGCCGACCCTGCGACGTAATACCGCCGAACAGGCAACCCTGCTGCGTTCGCTGGCCGCGCTGCATTGCCGTGGCATCGGCATCGACTGGTCGGCGGCGGCACCGGCCGGTCGACTGCTGGATCTGCCCACGAATGCCTGGCAACACCAACGCCATTGGGTCGACGGTCCGCCGCGCGCGGAATCTCCCGTCGATACTCTGCTCGGCGCATACAGCGCCGTCCACGGCACCCCGGTCCAGCTCTGGCGGACCACCCTCGACTTCCGCACCCGCCCGTATCCACGTCGCCATCCCGTACTCGGCACCGAAATCACCCCGGCCGCCGTGCTGCTCAACACCCTGTGCACCGCGGGAAGCACCACCGAACTGGTGGATGTCCAGCTGAAACAGCCGGTGGTGGTACCCGATCCGGCGCAGACCCGCGAGCTCCAAGTCGTCCGCGACGGCACGGCCCTGCGTATCGTCTCGCGCCCCCTCGGCGCGGACGACACGGCATGGGCGACCCACACTATGGCGCGCACCGGATCGGCTTCCACCCCGGATCATGCATCCGTGCTCGAAACTGCTGCGGCCCAGAGCAACTCATCGCTCGACCCGAATTTCGTCGTCGACCGCCTGGCGGAACTGGGTGTCGCCGATATGGGCTATCCATGGCAGATCGAGACCCTGAGGCAGGGCAAGACCACCCTGTTCGCCACCGCCACCGCCGATCTCGACCGCAGCTGGGCCGCCGTCCTCGATGCAGCCCTGTCGATGGCCTCGGTCATCTTCCCCGGCCCTGCAACGCTGCGCATGCCCGCCCATATCGACCGCGTCACCCTGACCGGCCCCGCACCACGGCGCGCCGATATCGCGGTCCGACTGCAACCCGATCAGCCGACAACCGTCGATGTCGTTGTCGCTGGGGAGGATTCGGCGGCAACACTTATCGGACTGCGCTACGCCGAACTCACCGCCAGCCCCGGCGCAGCCGATGACCGCCACCTGGCCACGACTCGCTTCGACCTCATCTGGCAACCCTTGACCGAGACCTCGCCAATCGCCGAGACCTCGATCGTCGTAGTCGAATCCGCGGACGACACCAGGCTGGTCGATACCGGACAGAGTGCGAACGTGGTATTCGCACCGCCCGTGGGGACGCCTTTCGGTGCTGCCGCGGCATTCGCCGACGTCGTGCGGCGGGTGGGTGCGGTTGCGGTCGAGCGCCGGCCTCGATTGTGGGCATTGACGCGCGGTGTGCGCGAAGGCGATACCGCGCATGCACCCTTGTGGGGCATGGGCCGGGTTGCCGCGAGTGAGCATCCGGACTTCTTCCGGGCGGTCATCGATATGTCCGCCGATGATGATTCGAATATGGTGATACGCACGGCTATCGAAGCCGGTATCGCGGATCCGGTGGTCTCGGTTCGCGACGGGGCGGTCTTCGGACAGCGGATCGTGGCGGCGGAACGCGAGCGGGATGCGGCCTTCGCCTGCCGTCCCGACGGAACCTATCTGATCACCGGCGGATTGGGAGCGCTCGGTCTGCTGGTTGCCGTACATCTGGCCGAACGCGGGGCCCGACGCATCGTGCTGCTCGGGCGGCGGCCGCTGCCGGGCCGGGCCGAATGGTCCGATGACGACGAGCGGGTGGCCGTGGTGCGGCGGCTGGAGAATGCCGGTGTGACCGTGCGGACCATCGCGGTCGATATCACCGATCGCGCGGCCACCGAATCCGCACTCGCCACATTGGATCTGCCGCCCGTGCGCGGTGTCGTACATGCGGCGGGCACGGTGGACAGCGCGATGTTGCCCGACCTCGATCCCGAGGTGCTGCGAAATGTCATGCGCCCCAAAGTGGATGGCGCACTGGTGCTGGACGAGCTGTTCCCGCCCGGCAGCATCGACTTCCTCGTGCTGTTCTCCTCGGCCGGTCCACTGCTCGGACTGCCCGGCCAGGCCGCGTACGCCGCCGCCAACTCGCTCCTGGACGCGCTCGCGGTGCAGCGGCGTCGCGCCGGACACCGGGACACCGTGAGCCTGGCCTGGACCAGCTGGCGCGGCCTGGGCATGTCCACCTCGGCGGCTGCGACCGATCTCGAGCTGGCCGCTCGCGGCACCGCCGATCTGACGGCCGAACAGGCACTCACAATCTTCGACGACGCCTCGGCCCAGGCGAATTCCCCGGTACAGGTCGCGCTGACCGTGCTGCGCGACCATCGTGGCCCGCGCCCGGCGCTCCTGGCCGAGCTGGTCCTCGAAACCTCCGAAACCGAATCAACCGAACCGGATTGGGCCGAGCTGTCCGGACCCGAGCTGACCGACTATCTCCTCGACCTGGTCAGCACCCGCACCGCCAGCACGCTCGGCGCTGCCCCGGACGATCTGAACCCACACCGCCCCCTCACCGAATCCGGCATCGACTCCCTGCTCGCCACCACCCTGCGCGCGAATCTCGAACGCCACCTCGGCATTCCGCTGCCCGCCACCCTGCTCTGGAACTATCCGACGATCACCGATATCGCCCGCTACCTCCAAGAGGTCCTGCGATCCCGCTGACCCGGCCGCCACACCCGGCCACCCGGGCCCGCCACCAACGCACCGAATGCGATGGCGACGGGCCCTCGGTCTTTGATCAGCGGCCGCTCCATGCGCGGCGAAAACTCCTCCCCATCCGGCAAACCACGAACTCCAGCGCCCCCTGCCCGAGCATCGCGATCAGCTGCTGCGGCTTGGTCGCGACCTCGGTCTCCGGATCCCGGCATCGCGGCACCGTTGCCGATCCGATGTCCACGACTGCGGGACGTAGAGTTTCCGGTCGATCAGGGTGTGCCCGTGCCGGGACGCGTATGCCAGGAACACCCCGATCTGGCAATTCTCCGTCCGCCCGCGGTGCCGGAGTACTGCCGTTGCAGCCCCAGTCACATACCCGTGTGCCCGCTCCCGCGGCTCGGCTCGGGTGAACCGTCCGGATGGGGTTGATGGGATTCAAGCCGTGGCCGGAAGTCGAATCGATCTGGATGGGCACATTGGCAGCCATCCAGAAGCAGAACGGACGTGAACTGGCCCGCCACTACCACCGAGAAATTTTCATCAAATTGAAGAACGTTCCGGTCTATCCGCACGACGGTTACCGCGAGCACTACGACCGATCTTGGACCGAGCTGTTCGACTACATCGCTTCGGTCGCACCGCATGTCGGGCTCTTCGACAAGCAAGAGCACGACTACATCCGCCACGAGCGGCAAAGGAACCAGCAGTGAGCGCTGAGAAGGGTGTGCTCGGCGGGCTGGCGGACATGCTGCGGTATGGCGGGATCGTCTTGGTGATTATCGGCGGCGCGATGTTCACCATCACATTGTTCCGCGATCCCACCACAGAGCCGATGTGCAACGACCAGGTCATGAAACCCGGCGATGTCTGCACCATCATCAGCCGCGGCGGCAGCACAGAACACGAGACTTACACCGAACGCAAAGAGCACCAACAGGATCGCCGCGGCTTCTATCTAGGCCCGATCGTCCTCGCCGCAGGCGCGGGCTCAATTTTCGGCGCGGCGCGCATCGATCGCGTCGTCGACCGCCGAACCGGCGCCTGCCAGACCGCGAACCCGCCACCTCCCCTACCCCCCCATCCGCCGCTACCGCCCGAACTCCGGCACTCCTGACGACGACGGGGCCACCCGGTAAGGCTGCGGCCTCCCGATTCACGATCAGAGGTGACGGCCCGACATCCCAGTCGGAATTGCGCAGTAGTCGCTGCATCCCTTCCGGAAGTTCGGCCCGCGTCCGCCCGTTCTTCCGTTCCAGGCCCGTCACGTACTCTCGTGCCCGCGGCTCCGACCCCTTGAACCAGGGCACGGTCCACGACATCAACAAATCCAACTCGGACATAACGGGGCATCTGTGGGACGGGTTGTGCCGGGCCTACGGCACACCTGGCATCGTGTTCGCTTCCCTTGCCGTAAGCCACTCGATCGAGCACCGAACTGGTTGGAGCATAAGGAAATTCGTCGACTCCACCCGCCGCTGCCGCACCATCGAAATCCGCGCAGGCAACCGATCCCTCACCGCCGCCGACCCACTACCAGCCGAACTCCACGACTTCCTCACCAACTCGGCCCCGACGGACTTGCGCACTAAATCGACCGAAGCCGGGTCCGCAAGGTCATCGAACTCGGAGAGTCAAAGTTCATCCGTAGTATTTGTGCGCGGTCTCGGGAAATTCGCCCGCCGAGCCGACCTTGCGCAGGATCGCTGATGCAATCTGACGGAGGAGGTTCGGATCGACGCCCTCCGCCGAGCCGTCTCGCACTCCGTCCGACCTGAGGATCAGGTCACCAATCGAGTCACCGTTCTGAGTGCAGGGTCGCACAGTGTTGGTGTCGGGGTACACCCGAACAAAACCTTCATTTTTGGCCGCACCCCCATAGTCGGACTCCCAGCGATAGACCGTTGTGCCCGGCTGGCGCCAGATTCCGATCGAGTATGCCACCTTGCACCTTTCATTCAAAGCGGCCCATCGTCCCCGCGTCATATGAGTCGAGCAGATGCTCTTCTTTGAAGACGTGGTTCTTGATCTGCTCGATATCCGACCGCGAGAATCCATATTTCGGCGAACTTGTCGATGATCTTGGCGAGTTTGACGGCAGCTTTGGCGGCCACTGCAGCGATTACTAACTCGTTTCTCCTTGCAGCCCGGGCCGTTCGACGACGAGGGCTAGGACGAATCCGGTGCGACCGATCAGGGCCAACTTATCGTGGCGCATGGCGACGGCCCGAATGCGCGTCGTCCCGCCGACCCCGGATCGGTCGGCGGGACGACTGCGTCGGAAGGTCAGCTGAGTGCCCCGACCTTCCATTCGGTGGCACGGCGGCGCTGTGCCCAGAACGCCGCGTAACGGCCTTCGGCGCCCAACAGGTCGTCGTGCGTACCCGCCTCGACAATCGTGCCATTGTCGAGGAACAGGATCTGGTCCGCGGCGGCGACGGTGTTGAGGCGGTGCGCGATCACCAGCACTGTCCGGTCCGCGGTCAGCGCGCTCAGCGCCTGTTGCACGGCCTGTTCGTTCTCGGGGTCCAGCGATGCCGTCGCCTCGTCCAGCAGCACGATCGGGGCGTCCTTCAGGATGGCGCGGGCGATCGAAACCCGTTGCCGCTCACCGCCCGAGAGGCGGGCGCCGCCCTCGCCGACCTTGGTGGCCCAGCCCTCGGGGAGACGTTCGACGATCTCGTCGACCCGGGCGGCGGCGGCCGCCGCACGGACTTCGGCATCGGTGGCACCGGGGCGACCGAGTCGGATGTTCTCCTCGATGGTGTCCTCGAACAAGTAGACGTCCTGGAAGACAATGGAAATGCGCGATATCAGCTCGGCCGGGTCGAGCTGGCGCACATCCACCGCGCCGATCTGAACGCTGCCGTCGTCGACATCCCAGAATCGGGCGATCAAGCGGGCGATCGTGGTCTTGCCGGATCCGGACGGTCCGACCAGCGCGGTGACCCGGCCCGCCGGGGCGGTGAACGAAACATCGTGCAGCACTGCGGATTCGCCGTAGCCGAAGCCGACCGAGTCGAAGCGCACCGCATTGCCCTCCGGTACCCGGGCCGACAATGGCTCGGGCAGCGGCGGTTCGATGACCAGTTCGCGCACCCGGTCCAGCGCGGATTCCGCCGTGTGCAAGGTGGATCCGAGAATGGCGAATTCGGCGATCGGCTCGGTGAACCGCACCGCAAGCACCAGCACCGCCAGCAGGGTCGGCACGTCGAGGCTGCCGCCGAGGGCCAGAAAGGTGCCGTAAACCAGGATCGTGGTGAATGCGGCCTGCACGATCAGGGTGAAGCCGACCAGACCGGGCACACCGGTGACGAGCACCTTGCGCGAGGTCTCATATTGGGTGTGCAGTGTGCCATCCAGCGTCTCCGCGCCGCGGCCGAATATCCGCAGCACCGGCTGCAGCTGCGCGAATTCCACGACCCGCCCACCGGTTTCGGCATTGGCCGCGGTGCGTAGGTCGTCGGCGGTGCGGCTCAGCGACACGCTCCAGCGGTAGACCGCGATGATGACCGGAACGGTCAGCGTTGCGGCCAGCGCCAGTCGCCAATCGAAGAAGTACATCAGCACGACCACCGTCACCGGCGTGACGAATGTGGTCACCATCGGCCGCAGCAGATGCGCCGGTACACCCATGATGTCCATGACACTCTTGGTGGCCAACTGCCCGAGCTGCCCGACCCGTTCGGGCCCGAACCACCCCAGCGGCAGCCCGGCCACCGTGTCACCGATGCGCGTATGCAGCGTCTTCGCCAGTGCCGCACCGACTTGCGCGCCGATACCCATGCTGACGTAGTACGCCAGTGCATACAGCGCGGCCACCCCGAACAGGGTCCACAGCCACGGCCACACCGAATCCGGATCCGGATCCGAACCCAGCAGCGCCTGCAGAATCGGCACCAGCAGTGCGAAGGCCACACCCTGCAGCACCGCGCCGATCACCAGGACCGCGAGCATTCTGCGCAGCGCCGCACCCTGTTCCGGCCCGACCACCGCGAGCAGTTTCCGAATCATGCCCCGGTCCTTTCCAGCTGCTGGTTCCGCCAGCCCTCGGCGTTCTCGTGCGCCCGCCACATCCGGGCGTAGCGGCCCTCGGCGGCAAGCAATTCGGTATGGGTCCCGCGCTCGGCGATCGTGCCGTTCTCGAGCACCACGATCTGGTCGGCCTCGACGACAGTGGCGAGTCGGTGCGCGATCATCAGCACGGTCTTGGCACCGGTCAGTGTCGACAGCGCATCCTGCACCTCGGCCTCGGACTGCGGATCGGCATAGGCGGCGGCCTCGTCGAGCACGATGATCGGGGCATCGGCCAGCAGTGCCCGCGCGATCGAAAGCCGTTGTGCCTGACCACCGGACAGCCGCGCATCGTCCCCGATCACCGAGTCGTATCCGCGCGGCAGCGCCAGGATCTCGTCGTGGATGCGGGCCATCCGCGCGGCGGTGTGCACCTCGAATTCCGATGCATCGGGCCGGGCCATCCGGATATTCGCCGCGATCGACTCCTGCGCCAGCCGGACATCCTGGAATACGAACGCCACGCGCCGGTACAGCTCCTGGGGCGCCATCTCGCGGATGTCCACACCACCGATGCTGACCGCACCGCCGGTGACATCCTGGAATCGCGGCAGCAGCGTGGCCAGGGTGCTCTTACCGGATCCGGACGGACCCACCAGCGCGGTGACCGTGCCCTCCGGCAACTCCAGGTCGACACCGCTCAGCACCTCGGTCGCACCGTCATAGGAGCACGACACCTCGGCGAGCCGAACGACATTGCCGCTGGGCGACTTCGGGGAGTCGACGACCGGAAGTGGTGCGGTGTCGAGCACCTCGATGACCCGGGCCGCCGCCTCCTTGGCAAAGCGCAGTTCATAGCTCGCATAGAACAGCGCCAGGATCGGCGCGGTGAGTCCGACCCCGAGCAGCGCGAACGGCAGCAGATCGGCGGCGGCCAACCAGCCCCGGGTGACGAACCAGGCGCCGGCGCCGAGCACCGTCGCCAGCACCGCGATCGGCGAGAGCACGATCTCGGCCGCGGTTTTAGAGCTGAGTGTCGACTTCACCCAGTCCAGGAAGAAGTTCGCGAAATCGCTTGCGGCACTGGCATATCGGCCGTGTGCGCGCTTGGCTTGGCCGAAGGTCTTGACCACGGCAATGCCCTGCACGAATTCCACTGCGCTGCCGTTGATCCGGCCCATCGCCCGGTCGTATTCGGGCAGGTGCTTACCCATTGCGGCCATGGTGACGCTGTACAGACTCAACCCGATCACCAGCGGAGCGATGGTCACCAGCGTCATCTTCCAGTCCACCCAGAACAGGTAGACCAGTGCGGTGACCGGCAGCACCACCGCAGAGGTCAGCTCCAGCACCGAGTGCGCGACCAGGTGGTGCATCGCCGCCACATCATCCTGCACGATCTTCTTGACCGTGCCGGAGTTGTGTCCGGAGAACCAGCTCATCGGCACCTCACCGAGCCGGCGCACCAACCGTCGGCGGATGTCGAGTGCCAGCTCGCCATCGGCGAAGTGGGTGAGCGCGCCCGCGGCCAGCAGGAAGATCAGCCGCACCAGCAGCGCGCCCGCGGCGACGGCGGTCAGCGTCCATGCCTCGCGGGTCCGATCGGGGCCGTCATCGAGCAGTACCCGGCCGAGCTCGGCAACGGCGATGAAGGGCAGCACCGCGGCGATGGACGAAATGGCTTGGGCGGCAACGGCTAGACGCACGCGACCACGGATCGGACGGAGTAGTTCGCCGAGAGCGGATCGTTCCGCAGCCATGGCGGAAACCTCCAATTTCGAGGGTCAGGAGTTCCTTGGGTTGAGATTAGTGATCACTAACAAACTAGTCAACGGCCGGAAGTGAGCTCGAGCCTGCTGTGGATGCCGAGCTTGCTGTAGATGCGATGCAGGTGGTTCTCGACCGTGCGGACGGAGATGAACAGGAGCACTGCAATCTCACGATTGGACTTACCGTCGGCCGCCAGTTCGGCGATCACGGATTCGCGGCGGGTCAGCCGCGGATCGGTCTCCCGCAAACGCGCCGGGTGGTGCGCGGTTCTGCTGGTCGGATATGTGGTCGGCGCGGACATCGCGGTACTCCTGTCAGTAGCCGGTCAGGCGGAAGCGACCGGCGCGGGCAGGTGCCCGTGCCGGACGAAGAACGAGGCGTAGGTGCCGAAGAGCCGCTCGTCGATATTCGGGCACTCGATCCCGGTGCCGTCGAGCAGGCGGCGCGTGAGGTGGTCGGTGAACAGCAGCGGTTCCTGCCGCTCCATCAGCATGGTGGTGCGGATCAGCGGGAACATCGCATTGGTGACATCGGCCGAGATGGCCTTGAGCCACTTGATGATGCTGACCTCTTTGATCTCGAACCCGGCCGACCGGATGAAACCGAGAATGGTCTCGGAATCGATGGCCGCGGGTCCGATCTGGTGGTAGATCCCGCCGAGCGCGGCATCCTGGGCGGTGACCCCGGCGATGGCCGCGCACACGTAGTCGACCGGGACCAGATTCATCTTCAGCCGGAAGTTGCGCGGATACACCCCGGCCTGGATGGAGCCGGTGATAAAGCGCCAGACGAAGTCGTTCTTCTGGCAGGCGCCGGACTTCGAGTCGCCCCACACCTGCGCGGGCCGGTGCATGGTGATCGGCACACCGCGCCGATCGGCCGCCAGAATCAGTTGCTCGGCAACCCATTTGCTCTTGGTGTATCCGAGCGGCATATCCGCGGCGGGTCCGGTGGGATCCGATTCGCCACGCGGATCCGAATCCGCGTCCCCGGCGAAGACGCCGAGGGTGGACACGTGGTGCAGCGGCGCGGTCGCCGCGCAGGCGAAGCGCAACATCTCGTGCGTGCCCGCGATGGTCTGCTTGCGCAGCCACTTGTAGGGCGTGAGGAAGTTGACCTTCGCCGCGGTGTGATAGCTGGCCTCGACCCGATCCGCGAGTTCGGCGTAGTCGCCGTCGGATAGACCGAACTTCGGCAGCGTCACATCACCGGGCACCACCCGGATCCGGTCGGTGGCGATGGTCCCGGCCAGTTCGTAGGTGTCCAGATTGGCGGTCAACCTGGCCAGGGCGCTGTCGGCGTCGGCCGCACGCACCAGGCAGTGCACGGTCAGTCCCCGGTCCAGCAGTTCCTGCAGCAGGAACGCCCCGAGGAATCCGGTTGCGCCGGTGAGGAATACGTCCCGCACCGAGCTTGCGTGCACTGTGGGAGTGAAGCCCTGGATATCTGCGGCCAGTTCGGTATCGGCGGCCAGTTGTTCGGCCGCGCCCTCGATTTCGAGCGATGTCATGACGATGCGTCCAATCCGGGTCGGGTCGGGTCGATGGCGGCGGCGGCCTGCTCGATCGCGCCGCGCAGCAGGAACAGCGCCTCCGCGACATCGTCGGAGCTGG
Organism: Nocardia sp. NPDC004604; assembly: GCF_040609795.1. NCBI lineage: Bacteria > Bacillati > Actinomycetota > Actinomycetes > Mycobacteriales > Nocardiaceae > Nocardia > Nocardia sp. NPDC004604. The sequence goes on along the minus strand of NZ_JBEXLC010000014.1, from coordinate 6,782 downwards.
CGATGATCGGCGGGATCAGCCGCAGCACTTCGGGTCGGCTCAGACAGGTGGACACGACCAGTCCGCGCTGTGCGAGCCCGACCTGCACCTCACCGGCGAACTCCGGCGAACAGAAGTCCAGCCCCCACAGCAGACCCCGCCCGCGCACCGCGGTAACGACGGTGTCGTGGTCGGCGGCCAGCAGCGCCAGTCCCTCGGCCATTTCCCGCGCGATCCGAACCCCGTCGGCGACATGGGCTTCGATGGTGGCCAGCGCCGGGGCCACGGCCGAGACGCCGAGCGGATATCCGCTGAAGGTGGCGGTGTGCAGCACCGGATCGCCGGTCAGCGGGGCGTACAGCGCCTCGGTGCAGACCATCGCCGACACCGGAACCACACCGCCGCCGATCGCCTTGCCGAGCAGCACTGCGTCCACCGGCAGCCCGTGCGCCAGGGTGACGGACCGGTCACCGCAGCGGCGCAAGCCGACCTGGATCTCGTCGGCGATTACGAATGCCCCGTGCGCATGCGCGTCGGCACACCAGCGCGACAGAATCGCCGGGTCCAGCAGCGTGACTCCGTTCTCCCCCTGCACCGGCTCGAAAATCAGTGCGGCGACCGGGTTTTCGGCCAGCGCACGGGAAACAGCGTCCGGATCGGCGGGATCGATGTGCACGGTGTTGCCCAGCACCGGACCCAAATTGCCCTTGAACCGGCCGTGGTGGGTGAGCGCAAGCGCACCCAGCGTCTTGCCGTGATAAGCACCCTCGACCGCGAGTACCGTGGCACGGCCGGTGGCCAGCCGGGCCAGCTTGACAGCCGCCTCGACGGCGTCGGCGCCGCTCAAACCGAAGTACACCTTCGACAGTTCCGGCGCGCTATCGCCTCCGAAGTCGGCAGCGGCCAGATAGTCCACTACCGCCTCGGCGGCCTGCCCGGGCAGCGGGTTCAGCACCGACCTGGTCGAAGTCGGCATCCGGTCCAGCTGCGCCCGGACCGCCTCGACCACCGCGGCATTGCGGTGACCGAGCAGCGCGACCGCATAGGAACCGAAGTCCAGCACCGCGCGTCCATCGGACAGGGTGACCCGGCAGCCGCTGGCCGAATCCTCGACCGCACCCTGACCGGTGAATTTGCCCGCCAGGGCCATCGATGGCGCGAAGTGCCGTTTGACCTGTTTGAACGTGGTCTTCGCGATATCCTTGGCACCGCGAGTCCTGATGTCGCTCATGGCAATTCCCTCACCGTGCGGCCCGGGTGACGATCGAGTTCGCATAACCTTCCAGCGCCGTGGCGATGGCCGGATGGATCATCTCGGCGACCAGCGGCAGCCCGATATCGAATTCGACATTGAGTTCCAGTTCGCCGCCCGCGCCGCCCTCGTGGAGCTGCCAGTAGCCGTGGTAGCTCTGCAGATCGCCATCGGTCTGCCGGAATTCGATGCGATGCCGCTGGGCATCGATCAGATCCTCCTGCTCCCACTCCATTTCGGAGCCCTTGAGCTCGACGACCCAGCTACTCGTGCGGCGCGTACCGTCTTCCTCGAGGATTTCCACCTCGTTGACCCCGGCCATGTAGTCGGGGAAGGACGCACAGTCGAGCAGCACCTCCCAGACGTCCGCGGGTGCGGCCGTCTGGTGCCGCGAATTCATCGAGTACACAATGTGTCCTTCCAGGGTGTTACGTCCGAGATAGTGGTCAGGCTGTGGTCTCGCCGCTGGCCTGCAATTGGAACTGCCAGTGCGAGAAGAGTTTCCGGTCGCGGTGCAGGTCCAGCAGCACCGTCAGGACGCGGTCCACGACGACCGCGTCGGTGACCGGGTCCGCCGGGTGGAACCCGCGCCAGATGCGTTCCAGGCACAGCAGCAGCACCGCGCCGTCCGGGAACGGCGGCGCCAACACCGCCGCCGAACGCACGGTCAGGTGGATCAGTGCGGCGGCCGCGTGCAGTGCGCAATATTGTTCGGCGAGCCGGTAGATTTCGGCGGAGGCGCCGTAGCCGCGGCCGAGGGTCTGCTTGGCCCGCTGCTGTTCGAGCAGGATCCGGTTCAGTTCAACGAGTAGGCGTTCGGCGAGGTCGGCCGATTGTTCGAACCAGCTCCGCTGCTCGCCTGCACGGGTTCCGGCCAGTGCGCGCAGATCCGCGATCGCCTGCGGCAGGGCCAGTATGGCGGCATCACCGGCCCGGCTGAACAGCTGCTGCTGGGCGGGCTGCCATTCGTCGAGCTTGACGTCCAGATCGTAGCTGCGCGCAACTTTCTCCGCCGCGGCCGAGCGCTGTTCGGCGGTGGCGGAATCGGCCGCGGTCAAGATCTGTTCGAGCTGCGCGCCAATGGATTTCAGATTCACCACGGTATTGCCGTCGGCGAATACCGAAACCACGATATCGCGCAGCATCTTCTGGAAGATCGCGTAGTGCGGGTGGTCGCGCAGGTACAGCCGGGCGCCCAGCACCTCCGACAGCTGGGTCATGGTGCGCTCCAGCGAGGTCGGCACGAAATATTTGACGATCGCGGAATCTACCGCGATCTGCTCGGGCGCGGCCTGCAGTCCGCGCACGGCGCCGGTGGCCACCGCCTCGGCCAGCAGCAGATCGGCGAAGCTCTCGGCGATCTGGCGGCGGGTGTAGGGGAATTCGACGACCTGCTGCCCGAAGATCTCCCGCGTCACGATGAAGTCGCAGGTGACCCGCAATGCGGTATCGACCGCACCGAGCGCCAGCCCGCTGATCGTGGTGCGCGCCACCTGGGCGCTCTTGAGCACCATCTCCAGGCCCTGGCCCTCGGCGCCGATGCGGTGGCTGTCGGGGACGAAGAACTTCTCCAGCTGGATACCGCTGAGATCGAGTGCGCGCAGTCCGTGCAGCCGCTCATTGGGCAGCTCGCGCACCGCACCCGCCGGACCGAGCCGCTTTTCGACCAGGAAGATGGACCAGTCGCCCGGTCCGCCGCGTTCGCCGGTGCGGGCGTGCACGGTCACCATATCGGCCAGGGTGGCATTGCCGATGAGGTACTTCTCCCCCGTCAGCAGATAGCCGCCATCCACCTTCTCGGCCCGCATCTCATTCGAGAGCACATCGCTGCCGTGGGCCCGCTCGGACAGCCCCCACGCCAGCTTGGCACCATTGTTGATCTGCGATACCAGCCGGGTCCGCTGCTCATCGGTGCCCGCGATCCAGGTGGGCATGAATGCCAGGTCGGTGAGCATCAGGGCGGCGGCGGTGGTGGGGTCGCGGCGGGCGACCAGACGCAGCAGCGAAAATCCGGTCTCGACGTCACCGGCGCGGCCACCCCACTTGGCCGGCAGGCAGTATTCGTGCAATGCCCAGCGCTGCAGCAGACCGAGTAGGTCGTGCGGGAATTCCTCGAGCTCGTCACAGCGCAGAATGCGCTGGAACGACATCTGATTCGCGGGATCGTGCGGATCGCCGAGGTATCGCTCGAGTTCCTCGGCCAGCTCGGTCACGTACTGCACGGTCATGACGGTTCGGTTCCTTCCTCGGTGGCCAGCGGGAGCGGCCGCGCGGTGAACAGCCGACGGTCCCGATGCAGCCGGGCGATCACGTCGAATGCGTTGTCCGCCAACACCATCGGCAATCGGGCGGTACGGCAGTCGGCCCGGTCGAGCAGTAGCGCCAGTGCCGGGAGCAGCCAATCGACCGATCCCGGGGTGGTGCCGTAGAGCGAACGCGCCCGGTTGAACCACCACAGCTGGACACACGCCGCGCCGGCATGCAGATAGGCGACGCGCAGCGCGAGATCCACTGTCGCGGTGGCGCGTTCGGAGGTGGACAGCTCGGCCAGACCGATGATGTCGGCGCGCGCCGCCGCCAGCGCTCGCTCCAGCCGGTCGACCAGATCCAAGGCCCGTCCGGTGCACGGACGGGCCGCACCGAGTACGGCGCGCATACCCGCCGCCGCCACCGGGAATCCGCCGGTGACGACCTCGAGCCCGCGCGCCGACAAGGTCAGGCTGGTGAAATCCAGCGAGGGCAAAGTGGCCTCGAGATCGAAAGTGTCCGAGAGCAATTCGAGCGCGCCGTCCTGCGCGGCGGTGAAACCGGCTTCGACGAACCGGCCCAACTGCATGGCGACCAACCGGAGATTGGCGGTGGGGCTGGTATCGAAGTAGCGAACCACCGCGTTATCTGCACGCAGCACATCGAAGGTGCCTTCGGGACCCTCACGCAGTACGCCGCGGGTGCCGAGCACGTCCGCGCAGCGCGTGAACGCCTCGGTGGACAGCTCGGTGAGCACCGCTTTGAGCAGCCCGGACCACAGGCTCTGCGCCGTGGGGAAGGTGTGCATCGCACGCGCACAGGCCAGTGCGGCCGCATCGCCGGCCAGCAAGGCCGCCGCGGCGGTCCCCAATTCGCGGCGATTGAGTGCATGTTCACCGACCGGGCGGCCCGCGACCACGTGACGCCCGGCGAACTCGAGGGTGAGCCGCAGCGCCGAATCGACCGCGGCCAAGTTGGCACCCACGCTGGTGGCCCGGACCACCTGCATGGCGCGCATCGCGGTCTCCATCCCCCGGCCGATCCGGCCGACGATCGCGTCATCGGCCACCGGCAGCTCGGTGAACTGGAAATGCGCGAAATCGGTGCCGCGCATACCCGCTGGACGCTGCAGTCGGTAGCGGGCCGAGCTCTGCCGCAGCGGATCGTGCACCAGCGCCATCGAGTACGCGGCCGGACCGCGTCCACCGGTGTGCGCGATCACCAGCATGGCACCGGCCCGCTTGCCGAAACCGGTCAGCCATTTCTCGCCGTCGAGCAGCCAGCCGCCGGTCACCGGATCCGGGGTCAGCGCACAGGTATTGGCGAGCAGATCGCTGCCGTGCGCGGGTTCGGAGAAGGCGAATCCGATGGACTCGCCCGAACGCAACAGCCGCACCACCTGATCGCGCTGCTCGGGCGAACCGGCCAGCAGCACACACAGTGTCGCGGTGATGTCGATCATCGTGGCGGGCATGATGGTCAGATCACGTCGCGCGGCGACCCGAACCAGCATCAGGGTCTGGTCGTAGGTGATCAGATCGCCGCCGTACTCGGCCGGGATATAGGACAGCCGCAGCGCGGGTCCGGCGATATCGGCGAGCGCATCGGGAAAGGCATTCCGTTCGGCACGTGCCAGCATGGCGGCGAAGCCGAACGAATTATCTTGTGCCCGTGGATCTCCCAGCGCGGCTTCCAGGGCAGCCGCCGCCGGATACGGTCCGAGATCGATGGCGGCTGCGCGGCTTTCGACGGTGGTCACCGCGCGCCCCCGGAGTCGTCGGCCAGCGGCGCCGGGCGGTAGTCGGCGCAGCCGCGCGGCACCCGGACGCCGTTCACGGCCAACTGCTGGATGCGGGTGGTGAAGGCGGCACCGTGCAGCAGATTCAGCGCCACATCGGCGACCCGGCGGTTCTCGGTGGCCGCCAGGTAGGAGCCGCGCACCCATTCGTTGAAGCTGCCCATGGCCGGACCGCACCAGATCTGGTAGTCCAAGCCGCGATCGGCCGCACCCACCACGGCCCAGCGCGAGGCCATGCCCAGGTACCAGCGGAAGACCAGAGCCATCTTGCGCTTCGGGTCATCGGCGGCCCGGGTCAGCTGGTCCGGATCGCGGCGGGTGAAGTAGGCGACCACGTCCTGCCAGACGTCTTCCACCGAGCGGCGCAGGATCTGCTGTTCCAGCCGGGCGCGCTCGGCGATCGGCAGCACGTCCAGCCCGTCGTAGGTGCGGTAGAGCTCGTAGAGCCGCTTCGCCCGCATCGCGAACATGCTGCCGTTCTTCAACACCTGCAGCTCGACGCCCATTTCGAACATATCCGCCGCGGGCGCCATATCCACATCCGCGACGCCCGCCGCCGCCAGCAGATGCCGGACCTCGTCGGAAGTTCCTGCCTCCAAGCAGGATTGGTTGACCGAACCGGTGACCACATAGTCGGCACCCATGGCGAAGGCGGCCGCGGCGGCGACCGGGGTACCGATACCACCGGCCGCGCCCACCCGGACCGCCACCGGATAACCCAGATCCTGCTGCACCTGGTCGCGGCGGCGCAGGATGGACGGGAACAGGGTGGTCAGCGGGCGGCGGTCGGTGTGCCCGCCGGAGTCGGCCTCGGCGGTGATGTCATCGGCCAGCGGCACGAATTTGGCCAGCTCGGCCTGTTCGGCGGTGATCAGCCCGCGACCCAGCAGATCGGAGACGATCGCGGCGGGTGCGGGGCGCATGAACTTCTCGGCGACCTCGGCCCGGGATACCTTGGCGATCACCCGGTTCGCGATGAGCACCCGCCCGTCGCCGGTGCGGGCCAGTCCGGCCACCCGATAGCGGACGATATGCGCGGTGACGTCCATGAACGCCGACGCCTCGACGCAGCGCACCCCGTATTTCAGGAACAACTCGACCGCGGCGCGTTCCAGCTCCTCCTCACTCGGGCTGTGAATCAGGTTGGCGGCGTAGGGCAATCCGGGAATTTCGGCCGCGAATCGCTGCAGCGCGGCCTCGACGCGTTCGGGCAGCAATCCGGCAGCGCCGAACGAGCCGAGACAACCGGACCGGGCCAGCGCGATCACGTAGTCCTCCGAGGCGATACCACCCGCCATCGCGCCACCCATGTAGGCATAGCGGACGCCGTGGCAGGCGCGGAAGGCGGCGGAGCCGAGCTGCTCGGCGGGCAGCGGGCCGATCGCGGCGATGACCGAGGCGTCGTCATCGGAAATGGAGAATTTATTACCGCTGAAGACAGTCTTAATTATTTTATTGAAATAATGCACAAATCTGAGTGGATTAAGCATGCTGATATTTATATAG